>JBBRNU010000015.1:0-17451 GCA_038230115.1 Chthonomonadales bacterium
AGCCGGGACGCTGCGCGTCGGTGACGCCGTTGAGATTGTTCCGCAGCAAATGACTTCGCGCGTGCGCGGCCTGCAAACGCACGGAGCGAAGGTCGCCTTAGCCGAGGCCGGGTCGCGCGTGGCCGTCAACCTGGCGAACGTGGACACCGAGACCCTTGAACGGGGCGCGCAATTGGCCGCGCCCGGAACTATCGCCCCGACCACGACTTTCGATGCCCTGCTGCGCCTGCTGCCAACCGCTCCGAAACCGTTGCAAGATCGCTCCCGCGTTCGCCTGCATCTGGGAACGGCGGAGATTCTGGGGCGGGTGCGCTTTCTGGACGCGCGCAATGAACTGGAGCCGGGCGGGCAGGCGTATGTGCAGTTTCGCGGCGAGACGGAATTTGCGGGCGCGCGGGGCGACCGCTTTGTGATTCGGGCCTACTCGCCGATGCTCACGATTGGCGGCGGCGTCATTCTCCAAACCACGCCCGCCCGCCATCGCAAGGCCGACCCCGCCGTACTCGCCGCGCTTGCCGCCAAAGAGCGCGGCGCTCCCGAAGACCTGGTCGAAACGTTCCTTCAGCGCTGTCCCGTCGGCGCGACCCGGCAGGACGCCGTGGCGGGCAGCGGTCTCGCGAACGCCGACTTCGACCGCGCTGTTGACGTGTTGCTAAACGCGGGGCAAGTCGTCGCCACGCCCGGCGACCGGCTCTTTCACGCCGCCGTATTGTCCGCGCTGACCGACCGGGCGCGCACGCTCCTGAGCCATTATCACGAGCAGTTTCCGCTGCGGTCGGGAATGCCCAAAGAGGAATTTCGGGCCGCGCTCGGCAAAGGCGTAGAGGCCCGCGTTTTCGCTTCCCTTCTGGGTTACTGGCAGGATAGAAAAATCACGGCGACGGAAAGCGCGACGGTTCGACAGGCCGATTTTCAGGTGGAATTGAATGCGCGGCAGGAGTCGTTGCTGCAGCGAATCGAGGACGTGTATCGCGCGGGCGGCATCGCGCCGCCCACTATCGAAGAGGTCTCTAAAGACGTAAAAGCCCCCCCGGACGCCGTAACCGCCCTGTTGCGCGTCGGGGTGCAGCGGCAGCGTTTTGTCCGAGCCAGCGACAGCGTGTATTATCATGCCGATACGATTCAGGCGCTGCAGCAGATGGTACGCGAGGAGGTAGCGCGGCATGGCAGCGTCACGGTCGGCGCTTTTCGCGACCTGACGCAAACGAACCGCAAATTCGCGCTGCAGGCTCTCGAATATTTCGATTCGATCCGCTTCACGCGCCGCGCCGGGGATGAACGAACGCTTTTCGCCCTCCTGCCCTGAATTTCAACGTATCCTTTCCAACCCATCGTAACAAACGCGGCGCAAAGGCGCCAGCCGTCTCCTATATTTTAGATTCTTTGCAATCTTGCTGTAAGCGCGGAACGAGGCGCGCGTAAAAATCAACGCATCGAAACGCTCACGTCCGATAATGTAGAGTGCCGGGCGCAAGCCTCCCGGAACAAACCTTTTTCAGGCGCGCTAGCGCGCCTGAAAAAAAGCGGGCCGCGACGCGGCCCGCACCCCCAGGGAACTTTAGAAAATCTCGCCACAAAACCGAACCGAAACTACGCGCCCATGTCCTTGCGCCTGCTTCGCCCCCTCAGGACGCATCGGGCTGCGGTTCCAGACGCTGCCGCTCTTCCGCCACCAAGCGGGCGACAAACGCTGCCGCCTCCCCCGCCGGAACCGACTGCCGCTGCCCCTCGCGCCGCAGGCCGACCTCAACCGTTCCTTCCGCCAGCCCCTTCCCCGCCACAATCTGCACCGGAATGCCGATCAAATCCAAATCCTTGAATTTTACCCCGGCGCGTTCCTCCCGGTCGTCCAGCAGCGCGTCCACGCCGCTTGTGCGGAGTTGGTCGTACAACTCGCGCGCATAGGTCATTTGCGCCTCGTCCTTCACGTTCGCCACGATGATGCCCGCCTCGAAGGGCGCGATGGAAATCGGCCAGACGATTCCGTTCGCGTCGTGGCGCGCTTCGATCGCCGCCGCCATCGTCCGGCTCACGCCCAGCCCGTAGCAGCCCATGATGACCGGCAGCTGCTCGCCGCTCTCGTTTTGGAACATGGCGTTCATGGCGAGACTGTACTTGGTTCCCAGCTTGAAGATATGGCCGACCTCGATGCCGCGCGCGTCCGTCATTCGCCCCCCGTCACAGCGCGGGCAGCGATCCCCCGCGACCGCCGTGCGAATGTCGGCCCAGAGCGTCGGCGTGAAATCGCGGCCCGGCGTCACGTTCAGCCGATGCGCCCCGTCCTGATTGGCCCCGACCACGTAATTCGCCCCCGCCTTCAACTCGTTGTCCACATAAATCGGCACGTCGCCCGTCAGACCGACCGGCCCGGCAAACCCGACCGGCGCGCTTGTCGTCTCCATGACCGTCAGCGCGTCCGCCAGAGCCACTTCCGTTTTGCCGATCGCCCGCGCGAACTTGGGCAGGTTCAACTCCCGGTCGCCGCGCACCAGGGCCGCGACCGGTTTGCCGTCCGCCAGCGCGATGATGGTCTTAATCAAGCGCTCCGGCCCAACCTTGAGGAACGCGCAAACCTGCTCGACCGTATGCGCGCCCGGCGTCGCCACGACCTCGGACGGCAGCAGGTCGGGCGTCGCGCCGTCCAGAACCGGCTCCGGGACTTCCGCGCGCTCGGCGTTGGCCGCATAATCGCCTCGGTCGCAGCGCAAAACCGTGTCCTCGCCGCTGTCCGTCAAAATCATGAACTCGTGGTTTTCGCTGCCGCCAATCGCGCCCGGATCGGCCTCGACAGCCAGATACTCCAGCCCGCAGCGCGTAAATATCCGCTCATACGCCCGGAAGTTCGCCCGGTAAATCTGGCTCAAATTCGCGTCCGTCGCGTCGAACGAATACCCGTCGAACATCGTAAATTCCCGCCCCCGCACCAGCCCTCCGCGCGGGCGCGGCTCGTCCCGCTCCTTCGTCTGTATCTGATACAGATACAGCGGCATCTGCTTCCACGAGCTGACCGCGTTGCGGATCAGGTCGGTTACGACCTCTTCGTGCGTGAACCCCAGAAAAAAGTCGCGCTGATTTTTATCCTTGAGCGCGAACAGGACGGGAACCGACGAACGCCCCGACTCGTCCAGCAGCTCTTTGGGAACCAGGACGGGCATGTGAATTTCCTGTCCCCCAAAAGCGTTGATCTCCTCGCGGACGATCTGCGCGATTTTCTCATGCACCCGCCAGCCCAGCGGCAGATAGGAATACACGCCCGCCGCCACGCTCCGCACAAATCCGCCGCGCAGCAGGAGTTGATGGCTCGTCAGTTCCGCGTCTTTAGGAACCTCGCGCAGCGTGGGGAAAAACAGTTGCGATGCTCTCATCGAAAATTCCTGGCTCCTGTCTCGTTTGAAAAGCGGCTTCGTCGGGAACGCGCGCGACGCTGTCGCAGCGATTCCCAATGAGCTTTCAATTCCCGCCGATTATTTATTCAGGACAAAATCAGCCGGGGAAAAGTTTCCCCGGCGCGTTCCTTCAATTCGCTTTCCTGCTTCGCTCCCGTTCGGGCCTTCGCCGGGGTCTGACAGTCGCTTTTCTCTTTCCGCGCCCGACCGCCAATTTCCTTCCCGCCCGCCCTCGACATCGGCAACTGCCTCCGCCCTCAGCGCGTATAAATAAATAGGAACAACCGATTGTCCCGACCTTTTCTTGGGATTTTTTTCAAAGACCGGGCGTGTTAGGCGTATTGCCAACGGCCCGTCGAGGAGCGAAAAGGAATGTCTGCCCGGAGCCTGTTGCTGCAAATGGCGGCCAGCAAAAAAATGGAGTCGTTCGTGCGGCGCAACCGCTGGTCGTCGGGCGTCGCCGCGCGGTTCGTGGCGGGCGAAACTATCGAGGCCGTCGTCGCGCCGGTGCGCGCTTTGAACCAGCAGGGAATCACGGTTTCGCTCGACCTGCTCGGCGAAAGCGTGAGCAACCAACAGGAAGTCGCGGTCGTCGTGGATACTTACCTGCGCGTGTTCCAGCAGATTCGCGATCAGGCTTTGAACGCTAACGTGTCGGTGAAATTGACCGCGCTCGGCCTGGACATGGACGACGATTTTTGTCAGCGCAACCTGATCCGCCTGCTGAACGCCGCCGGGCCGGAGCAGTTCGTTCGCATTGACATGGAAGGCTCGGAGCATACGCAGCGCACGCTCGACCTGTTTTACCGCCTGTGGAACGGCCCGGAGCGCTATCGCAACGTCGGCGTCGTGATCCAATCGTACCTGCGGCGCAGCGAGGCCGACGTCGAGCGGCTCATTATGGAAGGCGTGCGCGTCCGACTGTGCAAAGGCGCGTACAAGGAACCCGACAGCGTCGCTTTCCCCGACAAAGCCGACGTGGACGCCAATTACGTGAAATTGATGCAGCGCTTGATGACGGACGGAAATTATCCCGGTCTCGCCACGCACGACGAAAAAATTATCGAGACCGCCAAACAGTTCGCCCGCAGTCAAAACATCGCCGCCGATCGCTTCGAGTTCCAGATGCTCTACGGCATTCGGCGCGATTTGCAGACGAGCCTCATCAAGGAAGGCTGGAGCGTGCGCGTTTACACGCCCTTCGGAGATTATTGGTATCCCTACATGATGCGCCGTCTGGCCGAGCGGCCCGCCAATCTCTGGTTCGTCGCCAAAAATATATTCCGCTGATCTCCTTGCCGCGCGAAAAGCGAGCGCCTCGACAGAAACGCCCCACGCTCCGGTTGTCAGGAAGCGAGGGGCGTTTTGAATACGGCGCGGCAAAAGTTTGGCGACACGCCAGCGCTTTCGGCAATCAAGCCTTGAAGCAGGAAGCGCGCCAGTTCGGCGTCAGGCGTTGGGGTCGGACTGTTCGCGGTCGGCTTCGGTGGACAGGCGACCCAGCCGGTATGACGGGCTGATATTATTACAGAGCCGGTTCCATAGCTCGAAATCGGTCTGGCTTTTGGGAACCAGGTATTGCCCGGACTCGACCGTCATGTTGTTCATGCCGGTAAATTCGCCCCGCTCCCGGCGCATCAAGTCCAGATAAATCGCGCCCTCCTCCAGACGCGCCCCCGGCAGCAACACGAGTATTTGCTTCAATTCGTTATTCGGAAAATCGTGCAGCAAGTTATTGAGTTCTTTGACGTCATGGGCGGAGCGCGTCTCTTCCACGCCCCGATGCTCGCCCGCATGGTCATTGGGGTGCAGGTCGCGGTCGTATTGTTCGCGGTCGGTTTCATTATGCGCGCGGCTCATGGCGTTCCTCTTTCGCATTTCGCAGGTTCCCCGGCATTAGCGCCGGTTTGTTTGTCTGCACACAGGACGCGCCGCAGCGAAGCTGGGTTCCCTGGAATACCCGAAGAACCCGCTTCAACCTCCGCCCGCTATTTTCTCCCCGCCAGACCTTACGCCGCCTTGTCCAGCGTCAAGGTTTCGGGCTGGCCCAACGCGCGCCGCCGGTCGCGCAGCTGACAAACCGTCGCGACATACGTGGCGTGCGACCAGGTGAGCGGCGAGACCGATAACGGGGCGCCGCTGTAGGGATGAATCTGCTCGGCCAGAACGCCCGACGGCAGCGCGTGCTGCACGCACCAGCGCAGCAGATCGTGCGCCCCTTCCAGGTCGGCGGGCGATTTCGCGCGGGCGATGTGCCACTGCGCCAGCCAGAGCGTACACAGAAACCAGGGGTTGCCGGGAACGCGTTCGGTATCCGGCGACACCTGATAATACGAATCGCGCTCGTAACGGGCCATGCCCCCGACGTCGGTCTTGACCCACAGGCAGGCTTCCATCTGATCCATCGTGGCGACAAGACGCGGGTCGTCGGGCGGCAGAAACCCGAACAGAAACAGCCCCGCCACGCTCACGTCCTGTGTCAGGTCGGGAACAATCCGCCCGCCTTCGTCCTCGCGTCGGCCTTCTTCGATGCGAACGCCGCGCAGAAAACGGTTTCGCTCCCGGTCGAACAGATGCACGATGGCGCTTTCATGGATTTCCTCCGCCGCCTGCCGATACCGTTGCGCCCGCTCGCTGTCGCCGAAGATGTTGGCGAAGCGCGCCGCCGCCTGCAATCCGGCCCAGACCGTCGCGACCGTGAACGTATGAATGCCGTAGCGCTCTTCCCACAAATCCCAGGAGGGGGCGGGCAGGCCGGTCAGCGGGTCGCGATAGGCGGCCAGAAAATCCCCCGCCCGCTCCACCAGCGGATGATACACCGACCGCAGATAATCCACATCCGGGCAGCGGTCGAAGCGCTCGGCGAGCGCGACCAGAACCAGCGCGGTCTCGTCCTCCTGAATTGGCAGCTGCGGCTCGCCGGTCGGACTGATCCAGGGATGCCACGACGAGCCGACGGAGCCGTCCGGGTTGTACTTGTGCCAGAAATACCCGCCCTCGTCGAGCAGCCCGGCGCTGAACGTGAAGAAGCGGCGCGTCAGGTCGTGATACCCGGCCCGGTCGAGCGCCTGCGCCACCAGCGCGCCGTCGCGGGGCCAGAGATAAGAGTAGGAGTCGCGGTTGTACTGAATAACATCGGAGTCGTTGGCGGCCAGGATCGCGCCGTCGTTGTCAATCTGCGTGCGAAGCGCGAGCAAACTGCGGCGATACGCGCGGGCGAGGTCGGCGGGCAGGTGTTCTCCTGGGTCGGTCTGCTTGATCCAGCAGCGCCAGTACGCGCGCACGCGGTTGAGCATTACGTCCGGCCCCTGCGCGCAGATTTCCTGATCCAGCCGGATCACTTCGGCATGGTTGCGTCCGGCGCAAATCCAATAGTATGCGGTCGCCCGGTGTTCCAGACGCACGCTGACGCGCCCGACGGAGTCCACGCTGCCCTGCGCGATCGCATTGCGCTGCAACGAACCGTCCTCGGCGTCGCGCCAGGTTCCCTGCGCCTTGTGATGCCCGATGACGCCCGTCGCGTAACTCGACAGCCCGCAGTCCTGTCCGTTCGACCCGTTGATGAGGAACCAGTGCGCGCCCTTGTAGTGCAGCAGGGCGCGGCGCGTCGGATCATAGGCGACGGTATCGCCCTCGCGCGACCCGGCCACGTTGAAATCCTGATGCCAGAATAAGCGCACGTCGCGCTCTCCGCCGTGCAGATTTTCCAGGTCAATGCGGCGCAGATAGGTGTTGCTGTTACAGTCCACGGCGTCGTGACAGGTCAGGATCAGCCCCAGATGCCGGTTGACCAGGCGCACCTGCGTGACGAGAGTGTCGGGTTCGTATTCCAGCGTGCGTTCCCAGCCGTCGTCGCCGGTCCAGGCCAGCGTGCCGTCCACCCAGACGCCGAAGCGCGAGGGATAGCCCAGCGTGTGATTGTACTGCCCGACGTGCGGGTAGAAGAGTTCGCGCAAATTGTATTTATCGTCGAAGGCAACGAGCAGGCTGCCATTGCCGACGGGCAGGTCGCGAGGCATAAGTTGGGTTTCTCCTGCGGGTCAACCGGAATCACGCCGCATTGTCGCTGCGTAATTTCGGTTCCCGTGCGGCCAGGCGCAGCGTCTTTGCCGCGCCATCAATACCGGATTATTCCACAGGAGACGTCACTTTAGGAAACGACACTTTGGGGCGAATTTTAAGCGCGCCGCGTTCCCTTTGCCAGCCCGTCTGCATTTATTAAACGATGCTTTGTCACCCGTATTACGCAGACAGCCTGTTCGTTATACGACCGGGCGGCGTGAGTTGAAACCTCTCGGAAGCAGCGGGCAAGCGGTTTGCCGAAGGGGTTCAACCTCTGGCAGGTTCCGATCATTACTGCCCCTGCCCCAGCGTAAACCCTGGCTCGCCGTCGAAGTTGCACAGGTTTTCGCATTTAATGAAATCCAGGCCCAGCGCCGTGACTCGCTCCAGCAGGGCCAGAATGTCTTTATGCCGGATCACGCCCTGCGCGGCGGGCGCCAGAAAGCGACTGCGCCAATGGTCGGTGCAGAACGTTTCCGGCATCCCCTGCGGCCACACTTTGACCCCGCGATTACTGATCATCACGAGTTCAAGCGCGTCATTATTGGCCGCAGCAAGCGCCCGCCCCAGTTCATCGGGCGAGCCGTCGCGCCAGTGCAGGAAAACATCCACGCCTACCATCTCTTTCTTCGCGGGCGGGCGGCGCACGCTTGCGGTCTGAGGCAGCCCGCCGCGCTCGCTCCCCGCGTAAGAAACGGGCTTCAGCGTCTGCGGCGTTCGTCCCAGGCGCGCGATAACGGCGGCGGCGAATTCGCGCGTTCCAACTTTTTCCCGGCTGACGCCTTCGGTGAACACGTCCGCAGTATGTATTCCCTCTTCCAAAGCGCACAGCCAGGCATTGTGGACGCGAGTCGCGATTTCGCCCTGTCCCAGATGCACGAGCATCATGACTGCCGCCAGCAGCAGACCGGAGGGGTTGGCGACATTCTGCCCGGCAATCGTCGGGGCCGAGCCGTGAATGGCCTCGAACATCGCTCCCTGCGCGCCGATGTTGGCCGAGCCTGCCAGCCCGATGGAACCGGCGACCTGCGCCGCCACATCCGAAAGAATATCGCCATAGAGGTTGAGCGTCACGATTACGTCGAAGACTTCCGGCGTGTCCGCCAGTTTTGCCGCGCCAATGTCCACGATCCAATGCTCATTTACAATATCGGGGTACTGCGCGGCGATCTCGTCGAAAACCTTGTGAAACAGACCGTCCGTCAGCTTCATGATATTGTCTTTGGTGAAGCAGGTCACTTTTTTGCGCCGGTTCCGCCGGGCGTACTCGAAAGCGTAACGCACAATTTTTTCGCAGCCGGGGCGGGAAATCAGTTTCAAACACTGCATGATCTCGTCGGTCTGCCGATGCTCGATCCCAGCGTACAAGTCTTCTTCGTTTTCCCGCACAATCACGACGTCCATGTCGGGATGTCGGGTGTGAACGAACGGCGCATACGCCACGCACGGGCGCACGTTTGCGTACAATCCCAGGCTTTTACGGATGGTGACGTTGAGGCTCTTGAACCCGCCGCCCTGCGGCGTGGTAATCGGCGCTTTGAGGAAGACGCGGGTGCGGCGGAGCGACTCCCACGCGCTCGGTTCGATGCCCGCCGTCACGCCGCGCGCGTACACGCTCTGCCCAATCTCGATTTCTTCAAGGGTCAGCCGCGCGCCCGCTTCGTGCAGGATGTCCAGCGTCGCGCGCATGATTTCCGGGCCGATGCCGTCCCCATAGGCAACCGTGATTGTCGCCGATTCGGTAGCCTCGATAGATTCCATGGCAGGCGGTTTCCTTTCGCGATTAGGATATACTGAAGGTGTCGCGAATAGGATACCACGAAATCAATTACGCGATACGCGAAACGTGAAATTATTTTCGTGTTTGTGAGGGAGATTGCATTTTGCTTATTTCAAAGCGAGAAGCGGGTTCTTCAGTCGCTGCCTGGACTTTTCTTTCCAACCATTCGCACGTCCTCATCTGTCTGGCGCGCGACCCATTGCTGCGCCTGCGGGACGTGGCGGCTTCGGTCGGGATCACGGAACGCGCGGTGCAGCGCATCGTGGCCGATTTGGAAGCGGCGGGCGTGATCACGCGCACGCGCGACGGCAGGCGCAACCAGTATGAGATCAACCGCGCGCTGCCCCTGCGCCATCCGGTGGAAGCGGGCTGCACCATCGGCGACCTGCTGGCGATGGTCGCCGCCGCGCCTGCGCCTTAAGCCGCGTCGTCAGCCCAACCCTGCTTTCAGAAAACTGTGAGAACGCGATGTCCCTTTCGAATTACTTTGTCCCGGTGGAAGAGGCCGAATTGCAGTCTTTTGCAAAACAGGCACACGATTATTATGTGGAGTGATTCGGCCCGCACGCTGACGCGCACTGGGCTTATATTGTGAGGGAGGGGGAATGAGCGATTTGTCCGCCTCGATAGCAGACCTCTGTGATTTGCTCGCCACGCTGGAAAGTCAATACTGGATCGTCTCCGCTCAACAAAGGAGCTATGGCGAACTGGACCTGGAACTTCGAGTCCTTTCCGACGAAGACGCCCCCCGGCAAGTCTGGCGCATCCATTGCCAGCATATCCGAGAACACCGGCTAACGTTGGGCGCCAAACGCACGTTCCTTTTGTTGGCCGAACATCCGCTTCTGTGGAAGTACGTTCAGCCGGAAATGGCATTATGGTTTCACGGGAGACCCGCTTGCCTGGAAGAAACGCTGGGCGGTTTGTATCGGGTTCATTACGAGATGGCGGGAACCGCTTTGCCGTTTGAGCGCTTCCTGAACGCCTTTCCCTTGTCTCGGCTTCTGGAGGGCGGTTATGGCCTGCTGGCGCGGGGGCCAGAGTCGCTGATACGCGCCTACCAGAAGGTGTTGGAGGCGCAGAAAGTCCCGCATTCGTTTCTTCTTTACCCCGTTCCACGCTGGAGCAACGGGCTGGAAGACGAGCGATTTCAGGCGCTCCTGATGGAGGATTCTTTCATCCTTTTCAAAGATTTGGAGGCTGCCAGGGACGCGCCCTGATACCTCAGGAAGTTCAGATGCAAGAGAATCGAAAAACGCTGGCAGCGTCCTTTGCGGCAATCGAGACGCGGCTGCGCCTGCCGCTCTGCCACAGAGGTTTTACGAGGCCATATTTCGCAGGGACGCACGGAGGGGATGATGACGGCTCTTGTGCCATAATGATTCCACAACAAACAAGGCGGCAAACAATGTCGGACTTTAAGCGGACTCTGGAACAACTCAGGACGAAAGCGACGCTGTTTTGGCCTGACGAACTTCGCGACCAAGTCGCTGCCGTTAGTATTCTGCCTCTCCTGCTGAAAACGCAAAACAAGTTCCTCAGCGTACTTGAGCTTTCCGACGCTGGCCCCGATTCGTGGAAGCGGCTCGTCGAGACTTCCGACGCGATGAGGGCCAATTTGTTTCTCAAACATCTCATGGTGTTGAGCGACATGGGCCGCGAGTCGTTAAGCAAATTAATTCCGCTGGATCGTTTCTTTCCAGACGGGGCCATGCATTACGTATGGGGCGAGAAAACATTTTATTACCGTTTCCAGAAGTACGCGCGCAAAGAGCCGTTTACAAGCAAAAAACTGTGTCTTGAGTCGGCGCAATTAGTGCAGAGCCATTCGCTGACGCCGTATATCGAAGACATCGCCATGCTCCTGCTTCACGGCGCTTCCGCGTTGAACGACACTTTACCTGCCGGTGAGAAAGAGCGTTGTCTCATCGGCTCTCTTATGGACGATTCGGAACGCCTGAAATCGTTCGTCTCCGAAAACTACCTTCGCGTAAGTACGCAGATTCGCGGCGAACGCTCGAATGCGCTTGGACAACTCGCGCAAAAGTATGTTATCTCCAACCTGAAAATTGAACTGCCGGATTGGACGATTCGCTCAGGACACATACCGGGCGTTAGTCACAACGATGGCGACACCGAAACTTCCTTCGACATTGTGGCGAAATCGCCTGGCGGCGCGTATTTCGCCATTGAAGTCGCTTTTCAAGTTACTACGAACAGCGTTATTGAGCGGAAAGCAGGGCAGGCGCAAGCAAGAGCCGATTTGCTGCACAAAGCCGGGCATCGTATCTGTTATGTCCTGGATGGCGCGGGCAATCTAAACTTCCGTCCGTCGGCAGTCCGTGTTCTTATGCAATTCAGCGATTGCACCGTCGCGCTTTCGCGCCCGGAAATCGCTTTTCTCGCCGACTATCTTCGCTACACTTCGGAGCAGACACGCTGAAATGAGCCATTGGAGCGAAAACAACCATCCCTTGTCCGTGTCAATCCAAACCGTGCCGCGGTTGAGCGCGCTTGTCCATGCGGGCGCTCGTCCTGCCGTTCACCTGCTCTGGCTTCCCCACGGACGCGATTACCGCATCGCCAACGCTTCTGAAGCGGCCTTTCGCGCCATCGCCCGGTTTGCTGAACACCTGCACGGCGAAGACACGCTATGCGTTCTTACCACGCCTCCCGATGCCGCCCTACTGCTTCCTTACCTGGAAGCGAAATTGAAATTTCAACTTTGGGTCGCCGTTGAAACGCTTCCAGACGATTGCCACAGTCCAGGCGCATTGCCCAACCGCCACGCCGCTTTGCTGGTTTTGACGCGCTATTCGTCCGCGTTGCGCCATACGAAAACGCGAATCCAGTACACCTATTGCCCGGCCTGCGGGAAAACGACCAAAGACTACGGCGGCAAAAAGCATACGTACCATGAGTACGGAACCTTGATGTCCGACGTATGGCGAGATGTCTCCTGCGACCCGCACACGAACATCGCTCCCGTTGTGGAACGACTGGCTGACCTGTTTGGACAGTCGCCCTACACTGATTTGAACGTATATGACCTGCGTTCTTGTTCAGAGTTGATGGCGCAGGATGTTTCTCCCATTCTGTTTGAAGCGCCGCTGCCCTATGAATGGTCGCAGGCGAAGCGAGACGGTGAGGATTCTGTCGAAGCGCGGCTGATACAGGGCGATTGTCTCGAAACCCTACGGCGAATGCCCGCCGCCAGCGTAGATTTTTGTTTCGCCGACCCGCCCTACAATCTGGAGAAAAAGTACGATACCTGGAATGACGCGCTGGAAATTCAGCAGTATTTCGATTGGTGCGACGAATGGTTGGCTGAACTCTATCGCGTTCTGAAACCGGGCCGAACGCTTTGCGTTCTCAATATCCCGCTCTGGACGGTGCGCCACTTTCAATGTCTCTGCTCGGTAATGAATTATCAGAATTGGATTGCATGGGAAGCGCTCGGCTTTCCGGTTCGACAGATCATGCCGTCGCACTACGCTTTGCTGTGTTTTTCCAAAGGGGAAGCGCGCCGCTTGCCGGGAATGGAAGCAGGAGAAAATAAAGAAGATGGCGGCGCTTTGGAGCCGCAAAATACGCTGTTTTGCGTTCGAGGATCGTGCGTGGAGCGGCGGCGAAAAGCGGGAACTTCGGATCGCGCGGCGCTTGGCGATATTTGGTCGGACATTCACCGTCTCAAGCATAACAGTCGGCGCGTGGACCACCCCTGTCAGTTGCCGCCTGCGCTCATGCGACGGCTTTACGTTTTGTTTACCCGTCCCGGCGAAGTCGTGCTGGACTGCTTTAACGGTTCTGGAACGTCAACGCTCGTCGCGCAGCAAACCGGGCGGGCTTCGATCGGTATCGAGCTTTCGGAACCGTATCATCGGTTGGCAAGTTCACGCCACGAACAGTTGGCGCGGGGTGAAGACCCGTTTGGTAAGAACGATGACACGCCACAGGCGAAGAACAGCCGAGTCCAGCGCGTCATAAAACAAAAGTACGAAGTCAGCAAAAAGACGCTCCAACTTGACGTTCGGCGGATTGCGCGTCAGCTGGGACGCCTGCCAACGCGTGAAGAGGTGAGCGAACGCAGTTCCTATCCCATCGCCTATTATGACGATTACTTTTTAAGTTGGGGCGAAGCCTGCGCTGCCGCCCGCACAACCGGAATGTCGGAACTGCCCCCCGATTTGAAACCGAAGCCAGTTCCCGCCTTTTCACTTTTCGACGAGTAGATGGAAAACGAGCGGATTTCATGAAGCCCGGCTATTCTGCAAGGTTCGCCAACACCCTGACGCCGGGGTTTTACGAGGCCGGCGTTCGTGAGGATGCGCGGCGCAGCCAACTCCAAACGCTGGACACGCGGGGGGCGGGTTGGGAAATCATAGGCTGCGCCGTTTCTACGGGTTCTCGCGCCGCCTGCAAATCCAGCGTTTCGGCCTGCGCGAGCAGCGCGGCGATTTCGGAAACCGATGCGCTCTGCACGCCGTTGGTTTGCACGCGACCGCTCGGCCCAATCGTGTACGGCAGCGTCGCACCGCAGCGCCAGCAAAACTTGCGGAACGTCATATTCTCCACCGCGCAATGCGGGCAAGCCACATAATCTTCGCCAATAGACATTTTTACTTCCTCTTACCGCTTCGACCGCTATGAAAAATTTTGAGAGAGCCAATGCGTCCCCCGGTCTGCCAATTCCTACCAATAATGATAATGCACAGAGCGTGCCGAAAACGTCCGTTCGCGAAGAAAACGGGCGAAAACCGGCGCTTATCGGGGCCGTCGGAAAGGGAAACCGGCGCTATTGCCGCCCGGCGCGCGGGCCAAAAGAGGGAATGCAGGGTCGCCGCAAACGGAGGGAAGGAATTTGCTTTCGTCCTGCCGAATGCCTTGCACGCTGGCCTGACCGGTCTACGACGACCGAAGCGCCGACCGAATCCCGCCGCCAGCCAGGGGTATGTCATGAAAATCGCACACATTCGCCTTCTTATTGCCGGCTGTCTGCTGTCGCTATGGCTCGCTTCGAGCGGACTGGAAGCGAAGGCCGCGCCGCAGTCGGCGAAGGGCAGGGAGTCGCGAATGGAATTGCTGCAGGCCGGGCCGATCCACGTTCAGTTCCGGGACGGCGAATTGCGCTATCTCACCGTCGGCGACAAGGAAATCGCGCGCCGCGTCTACTTCGCCGTCCGCGATGGAAATTGGGACACGGCGATGCCGCAGTTTTCCAATATCCATGTCGAGAAGACCGCGAAGAGTTTTGCCATTGACCTGAGCGCGACCTGCCGCAGCGCGACCGCCGATTATTCCTGGAAGGGCCGCATCGTCGGCACGCCCGAAGGCGTCATCACGTTCGAGGCGCATGGGCAGGCGGGCCGCGATTTCAAGTCCAACCGCATCGGCATCTGCCTGCTGTACGGCGCGGAATCGCTGGCCGGGCAGGCGTTCGAGACGCAGGACGAGGCCGAGAACCCCGCCCAAAACACGTTTCCCGAATTGGTCACGCCTATCCTCGTCGCCGCGCACTTTCACGTTCTGCGCTATGTCACGGGCGACGGCCTGAAGGTGAGCGCGAGCATGAAGGGGACGCGCTTCGAGATGGAAGATCAGCGCAACTATGGCGACAGTTCGTACAAAGCCTACGCCCCGCTCGCTTATGCTTACCCGAATATCAAGCAGGGCGACCGGCAAAGCCAGACCTTCGCGATCACCGTGCAGAACGTTCCCGCCGCGCCGCCCGTCCTGAAAGCCGCCCGCATCACCCTTGGCGCGCGAATGGAAACGGCCAAAATTCCGAAAATCGGGACGGCGAGCGTGGAAACGCCCGGCGTGATTTTCATGAGCGTGAACTCCGACCGGGACAAAGTCAAGGGCATGAACCCGCTGGTATGGGGCTACGACCCGTCCATCCATCTGCCCGACAGCGACAACTTCATGGACAACGCGACCACGATTGTGCATCAGGCGCGCACCGCCCGCGCCTTTGCGCCCGACGCCGGTTTGAAAATTACGCCCGTCAGCTTCGACACCGCCCATCCGAAACCGACCCGCGACCCGCGCAATCTGAGTCTTTTCGGCGGGGCATGGGCGGCGAAAGTAGTCAAGTATTTCGCCCTCGCGGGCATTGACGAGGCCGATTTCGCCGTCGGGCCGGGATACGCCCGCGCCATCCTGGACGAAATCGCCCCGCTCGCCGGTCACAGCCTGTACGCCACGACGGTCACGGCGAACGGGCATCCCAGCGTCGAAGCGTTCGCCATCGAAACCGCCGACGGGTCTACGCTCTGGATCATCAACACGAGCGACCAGCCGCAGGCCGCAACCGTCGCCAGCGTCACGTCGGGGCCAGGCAAATCAATGCGCCGCTGGAACGACAAAACTCCGGCGACGTCTCCAGCGACCAGCCCGCTTTCCCCGGCCCCCGACGGCGCGCTGACCCTGGAACTCGCCCCCTACGAAGTCGTCGAAGTGCGCTTATAGGGCAAATCGCCTTACTGCGCGCTCCCCGGCTTCCTTCTCCCTCTTCCCCACCGGGGAACAATCCACCCTACCCCCCGGCCCCTTCCCCACCGGGAAGGGGAGATTGAACCTTGAGTTTGCGGTTCAAGCGCAAGGTTGGCGAGTTCGCAGCGCTTTTGTTCGCACCCGTTATCTCATCCCCAATTCAATTGAGAAGCGCAGTTCTTGTTCAGGCTCCCCCTTCCTCGGTGGGGAAGGGGGCCGGGGGGGGTTAGGCGGCATTTTCTCTCAAAATCGAAAAGGAGGTAGGAGGGAACTTCCTCGCCGAACACTCGTACTTCTGCCAGGTTGAAGACTGCCGCAGAACCACGACATCACGTAACAACGGCGTTCTGAATCGAGGAGGCTTCCTTTTGAAAACGACAATACGCACTTTTCCGCTTCTGCTCGCGCTGGTCGGGCTGACGGCGCTGGCGTCCGGGGCGCAGACGCCCCCGAAACCCGACCCGCAGATGAAAGCCGTTCTGAATCAATTGGCCGCGCTTCACGGCAAGCCCATCGAAAAACTCACGCCCGCGGAAGCGCGCCGCCAGCCCACGCCCGCCGACGCCGTGAAAGCGCTGCTCAAAAAACAGGGCAAATCTACGGCCCCGGAACCCGTCGCCAAAGTCGAGAACACGACAATTCCCGGCCCGGCTGGTCCGATCCCGGTTCGCGTCTATACCCCGGAGGGCAGCGGCCCGTTCCCCGTCCTCGTCTACATTCATGGCGGCGGCTGGGTCATCGCCACCATTGATACCTACGATTCGACCCCCCGCGCCCTCGCGAATCTGGCGAATTGCATGGTGGTTTCCGTCGAATATCGCAAAGCCCCGGAACATAAGTTTCCCGCCGCGCACGAGGACTGCTACGCCGTCCTGCAGTATGTGATGAAAAACGCCGAGAGCATGAACGGCGATCCCAAGCGGGTCGCGATTGCAGGCGAAAGCGCGGGCGGCAACATGGCGATGGCGGCCTGCCTGATGGCGCACGACCGCAAAGGCATGATGCCCATTTATCAGGTTCTGGTATATCCGGTGGCGTCGGGAACGCTGAACTGGCCCTCCGTGCAGCAGAACGCCAACGCCAAGCCGCTCAACAAGGCGATGCTGCAATGGTTCGTCAAGTACACGGTAAAATCGCCCGCAGACACGAGGAGCGAATACCTCTCGCTCGTGGACGCTAAAGACGTGCAGTCTTTGCCGCCCGCGACCGTCATCACCGCAGAAATTGACCCGCTTCGCAGCGAGGGCAAAACACTGGCGGACAAACTCGAAGCGGCGGGCATTACCGTCACCTACAAAAATTACGATGGCGTGACCCACGAGTTTTTCGGCATGGGAGCCGTGCTGAATAAAGCGAAAGCGGCCAACGCCCTCGCCGCCGACGGCCTGAAAGCCGCCTTCGCGAAATAACGCGGATTTTTCGTTACTCGCCGAACTTCGTCTCCGTTCACACCGGCTTGCAGGCGCGTTACAGAATGCGCGCCTGCAAGCCTTGTCTGCTTCTTTAAGCCCTCGTCGCGCCTCAATTCAACCCTTCTTTCCCTCTAGTAAATTTGCTGGCAAACCGATAATGAAGCCGTAAGCCTCTGTCCACCCGGTGGCATCGGTCTCCAACGGCGTCGCGCGAGGCGGACTCGGCGATTTTTCGCGGCGACGTTTCCGGGGCAGCCACGCCAATTGGAACCCACATGATAAAACTCACACGCTTCAATCACTCCGAAATCGTTAT
>JBBRNU010000016.1:0-17310 GCA_038230115.1 Chthonomonadales bacterium
ATTACCGACAACACCGACCCGACCAACCCGATCACGCAGCTGCCGATCCTGCTGGGCTTCGCCGACTCGAACTACCCGCGCTCGGCGACCGCCTCGCTCGTCGGCGGCGACACGTTCAACAACTTCGACGGCGCTCCCTCGCACGCGCTGCTGATCGAGGGCGACGAATACGGGCAGCTGCGCGCGTATGGCGTTGACGGCGGGGCGGATGGCAAAGGCGACGGAACCGGCAACGGGTTCGGCGGGTCGGGCGAGCCGGGACGACGGCCTGTCAACGGCTCGGCGAACGGCCCCGTCAGCATTGACGTGCGAACGGCGGACTACTATGACGAAATTACATTCAAGGGAATGATGCAGGCGAACGCCAATCCTCTCTGGACGCCGCTTCACAACACCAACGGCGCCAAGTTGTCGCGCACGGCAGACCCCAAATTGGGCAACCTGGTCAATGGCAACCGGGCGATTGGCGTGGACTGGGGTAACAAGCTGTTTGTGGCGGCGGCGGGCGTATACCACGCGCAAACCCCGGACGCCACGCAACAATTCTATGGAGCCACGGCTCCGACGGTTACAGTCACGTTTACGTTCGGGCAGCAGGGCGGCCCTTCACGGACGTCCTCGGTTACGGTCCCCGCGATACGCGTGGTGCAGCCAGGAAATCAAAATTGGCCCGATGACGCCGCCGTGACACCCGGCGAACATAACGGCCTGACCATCTTCGGCATTGACGAGAACTCCGGCAACGCCAACCCGGTTCTGCTGACTGGCCCGCCCGACAACGTGTACCCCTGGGTCGCGAAGGTGCAGCTGCCGATCCTGCCCGACGCGGCGTCGCCGTTCAGCCCCGGCTCCTCGGCCTACCTCGTTTCGGTGCAGGCGCATATCACGCAGAACATCGTCAACGCGGGCGTCGGCTCGCAAAGCTACGAAGCGTATTCGAGCCGCCTGCAAATTGGGCAGAACGATTACAAGGGGCTTTCGGCGGGGCCGTATGCCGCCTCGCCCAACCGCTTCAGCCTGCGCGGACGGCGGCGGCGCACCTTCGTCACGAACCCGCTGGCGCTCTCGGTGCGCGGCGACTTTGGCGGCAGTATTGCAGGGACGACCGGCCCGAACCAGAACAACGTGATCGGGTGGGGCGACGACATCACCAACGTCTTCAACAACGGCGGCGACGTCAAGGAGTTTCTTGGCAACGGCGACCGCATCGTCAATCCCGTCGGCGGGGGCAACAACATTCTGGGCGGCTCCATCGTGCGCGCCCTGTACGCCCCGGTCGGCATGGTGCAGGACGGCAGCAGCCAGACTTACTACGGTCTGGACAACACCCGCAACCAGGTTCCGGCCCTGTACGCGATGGATCGCAGCGCGCTTCTCTCCGTCGGCAGCCGCTTGCAGGTGCAGGCGCTGCCCAGCCCGGTGCGCTGGCACGGAACCGCAAACTCGGTCATGAACCCGCTGCCCTGGGAGAAACTGCCGACCGATAGCGAAGACTCGGCGGACTATCCGAACCTGGGAACCAACGCCCTCAGCGTCAAAACGGACAAGGGCGACGACCTGATCGCCCGGCCCGTCCAACTGAACCCGCCAACGATCAATTCCAACGACGCCGACCCGATTCAGAACCGGAAGGTGGTTCCCACGCGCCTGGACTTCATGGTCAGCGTGCCGCGCTATCAGCCGGCCAACGTGAACCGGGGCGTGATTTCCACCTATTCCTATGGCGGCGTGAACTACCAGAACTTCGGCGCGGTCTACACCGACAGCAGCGGCACGATACGCGGCGCCAACGCCCTGAACGCGAACGGCGACGCGATTGTCGGCCCGATGAAAACGACCGACGGTCTGCCGGTTTCGCTCAATGACCGGCTGGCGTTCCCCGCCGCGGGATATGTCTCGGCGATGGCCCTGCGCGCGATTACGCCCGCCCAAAACGGACGGCAGCCGTTCGTCGCAGCGCGCATTTATCGCGACGCCAAGAACCAGAACAGCGTGACCGGCGTACAGGAGCCGTACCGCTACTTCGAACTCGGCATGACGGTTCCGCCGACCATCAAGATGCGCGTGGCCGAACAGACGCTCGATCTGGGCAAGCTGCCGCATGGAACCGGCTATACCGACGTGGACAACGCGACAAACTTCTATCGCGCGCCGTTCGAGCCGTCGGGCCTGCGAGATTATAATCGGAAGGACGCCAACGGCAATTTGATTGCGTCGCCGTGGGACGATTACTTCCGGCCTTTCACGCTCATCAACGAGAGCAATGTCAACCTGTCGGATTTGCGAATCGCCAAACTGATCGGCTCGCCCAACGCGCCCATCAACGCGAACTCGCTGACGAACACGGCGAACGGCAACAACGCGGCTGCCGCCTCCCGGCTGGTCAGCGATCAGGTGGACAGTTTGTCCGGTCAGCCGCTCTTCGGCGTGCCGTTCGGCGGGCCGGGACTGGGTAACATCGGCATCGTCAGCTCGTTCGATCACGTCAGCACGAACAGCGCCAATATCAGCGAGCGCTCGCTGTGGCCGATCCTGAACCCGTATGTCATCGGGGCGGACGTGACGAATGTCAACGCCGTGACGCCGTTCCTGGACTGGGGACAGAACCTGGGAACGAAGCCGCCGAAGTGGACGGACGGCAGCCAGCCGCAGCCGACGCTGCACAAGGCGCGGGCCGGAGACCCAAGCGGAACCATCGCGACGATTCCCGACGTGCCATACGACGCCAATCTCGCGCTGCTGAACGCGGCCAACAACACGAACTTCAAGCCGCAGCCGCCGAAAGTCGGGATCGCGGTTCCGCTCGGAGCGCCGACCGGCACATATGCGAACCCGGTCTATGCTTATGAGGACAACCAGCCGATCCAGTGGCGCGAATGGGTGACGGCGACCTCGCCCGCCAATCCGCCCGCCGACACGCCCCGCGAGAACAGCCTGGGCCGCGCGCACGACGCCCTGCTGAACCTTTCCAGCCAGTCGGGAGCGCCGACCGAAATTCGCGCCGACCCCTCCTTTACGCTGAAGCTGGCGGTGCGCGAGGCGCGGCTGACCGAAGGAGTCACGTATGGCACGCTGTCGCAAATTGACCTGCTGGCCGACTTGCAGAACAACGTCGCGCCGGGCGCGAACCTGCTGCCTGCCGCGTACCTGAGTCCGAACGCAAACCCGGCGAGCAGCGCAATCTCGCTGTTCTGGACGACCAACCGGCAGCCCATTCCGGCCAAAAGCCCATTTGTGGATAAGACGACGGGCCTGCCGCGCGCCGACGCGCCGTTCAGTCTGGCCTACAGCCAGTTGCCCGCGCCGTATGCCAATGCCCCGTTTGCGCGCGGCGACTTCAGTTTCGCGCGTCCGGGAACCGGCTCGCTCAACAACAACGCGAACAACTATCTGGGTCTGCTGGACGCGGCCTGGTGGACGACCCCGCGCTACGTGCCGGGCTACGACATCAACAGCGGTCTGCCGCTCGGCCTGGAGATTCTCTTCCCGTCCACGCAGACCGAAGCCAACGCGGTTGCGGCCAACTTCCCGGCTTTCGGCGGCATCGCGCCGCCCTATCTGCCGGGCGACCGCAACCCCTTGACGGTGCGCTACGCCAGCCCGGCCATCGCGCAGGGCAATCTGGTCTTAGCGGCTCCGCCGGTCGGCGGAACCAGCGTGGACAGCTTCAACAGCGAGGCGTATCTGTTCTGGCAGGGCCAGATTGACAAGGCGCGGGCGTTCGGCGGCGTGGGCAGTCCGACGCAGCAACAGACCGAAACGCGCACGATCTACGCCCCGCTGGTCAACGGCGTCCCGGATACCAGCAAAACGGCGACGTTCCTGAACGATCCCGCGCTGACGAAACTGAGTCCGAAACCGCTCCTGGTCAAGCTGCAGGACAACGGTACGAAACTGCTGTATCTGTTCTGGCACGCGGGCAACCAGTCGCAAACGTCGCTGTACTACAACGTCAACGCCGTCAGCGGCCTGAACACGAACTTCACGGCGCAGGGCTGGTTCCAGCAGACCGCAGCGGACAACACGCTCGTGCTGACGGGCGACCGGAAACTGCCGACGCCGGGAGCCTTGGCGTGGCAGAGCGACCCGTACCCGATCTATCGCCGGGTCAACATCAAGGATCAGGCGAACGGGCTGATCACGCTGGCCGACTGCGTAGACCTGGTCTATACCGGCGTCCTGAAAAATCGGCAGACGGTCGAGGTGCTGCTGTCGCGGTATCGCATCAACCGCCGCCCGCCGCAGACCAAATCAGACCCGCCGCTGGGCGCGCTGCTGACGGTCACGACGGGCGCGAACGGGGCCGTCACGCAAACGTCCGACCTGCCGGTTCGTCTGCCCCAGGTGCGTCAGGAACTGCTGGCGCGCAATGGCTCGAACAATACATTCGCGGCGCGGGACGCTTCCTGGGCCTATTCCGGCGACCCGCAGGACACGATCCAGATTGACATGGTTCGCAATAACACGCTGGTGCATCTGAACGCGCTGCCGGGGGCGCCCCTGCGCTTCCAGGGCGGACGGCTGGATCAGGCGGCGGGCCTGGTCTACTTCGACGTGGTGGCGCGCGACGACGCGGGCGCGGTTGTGAAGAACGCCAACGGCCAACCGGTCTTCGGCGGCGGGCAAATGGTCGTGGATATTCGCTCCGGCACGGTCAGCTTCCCGAACATTCCGCCCGGCCCGCAGGACGCGGTTCTGGCGACCTACACGCCGCGCATCATGCGAATGAATACGTCGCGGGACGAGACCAACGTTGTACGCGCCACGCTGAACGGCCCGTTCGCCAACGACCTGGCGTACAACCGAAAGCCCGCCATCACGTCGTCGGGCAACAACACGAACCCGATTGCGTTTCTGGATCGTCAGGCGAACCCGCGCGCCCGCCTGCAATTCCCGGTCGTGGTCAATTCCGGCCAGATACAGGGTCTGCGCCCGACCGTAGACCGCCTGTGGACAATCTACCGCAAGAGCGACCTGAACGGCGGCCTGCGCTCCACGCTGTACTACAAAGCGCAGCGGCTGATGATACGTCTGCCGCGCCCGTTCAAGCTGGACCAGAACCAGCAGATCGCCAATCTGAACCTTATCGGGCTGACGCATCAGGTCGGGCCTTATGAGGTGGATTGGGTGCGCGGGCGCATTTACTTCACGGAATACGATGAGGATAATATCGTCGCGGTCAGCTACACCGCCGACGATGGCAGCGCGCAGGGGCTGAACAGCGGGAACGCCATTCAGTACCGGATTGCGTGGGGCGACGAGATCAGCGCGAACAGCAAGCCGACCGGTCAGAACAACAGCGGCTATTCCGATGACACGACGCCGGAAGTGGTCGTACCCTCGGACTCGGCGGTGAACGAGGGGCAGGTCACGGCCTTCCGCGACCCGTTCGCCGACAAGACGTGGCTGTTCTGGACGAGTACGCGGGCCGGAACCACCGACCTGTACTACGAGACCATCGCGCCGCCGTTCTACCCGACGCTGGCAAACGAGCGGTAACCCTCTTGTGCGCCGGGTTGTGAATGTCCCGGCAGGGAATATTGCCGGGGCTGTGAAAGCCCCGTCTGGGAGGCGAACTTTGTTCGCCAAGCGTCCGCGCGGACGCGACAGCTAGACGTTCGGCAGGTCACGGTTATAAAAACCGTGCCTGAAGAGCCTTCGGCTAAGCGTCCAAAAGGACGCAATGCCTTGTTTGCCAAAATTATTGTTAAGGCGGCATTGCCGGGGCTATAAAAGCCCCGTCAGGGAGGCGAACTTTGTTCGCGCGCTACGCTGGGCGTCCTCATGGACGCGACACGCAGCAATAAGAAAACCTTTCGGTTGGCACGGTCTTACCGTCCCAAAGGACGGCTAGCCGAAGGCTCCGCAGGCACGGTTTTTATAACCGTGACCTCATATGTTTTCATCGGCCCGCTTTCCTGCGAGCGTTCGACTTCGAATTTATTTTCGAGGACGCGCATGGAAGCGGGCCTTTCTTCCGGGTAGATTTCGAGCAGCTAAGGAGCGGCTTTTGTACGACGCGATTGTGATTGGCGGGGGGCATAACGGGCTGATTGCAGCCTGCTATCTGGCGAAGGCCGGGCAGCGCGTGTGCGTGCTGGAGCGGCGCGACATCGTGGGCGGGGCGTGCGTGACCGAGGAAGTTTGGCCCGGCTATCAGGTCTCGACGGCGGCCTATCTGTGCAGCCTGCTGCGCCCCGAAATCGTCCGCGATTTGCAGCTGGAACGCTATGGGTTCGAGGCGTATCGGCGTGAAACGGCGGGCTTCGCGCCCTTCCCGGACGGGCGGTCGCTGTTTTTGTACGCCGACGCCGCCCCAACCCGACGCGCGCTGGAAGCGTTTTGCCGGGACACGCCGGGCGACGTGGACGCTTATTTTCAGTTCGAGGCCGACGTGGAGCGCGCGGCGGAAATCATGGACGGGTGGCTGCTGCGGGCCGCGCCGAGCGAGC
Source organism: Chthonomonadales bacterium (assembly GCA_038230115.1). Taxonomy (GTDB): domain Bacteria; phylum Armatimonadota; class Chthonomonadetes; order Chthonomonadales; family Chthonomonadaceae; genus JBBRNU01. Next base: position 6,453 of record JBBRNU010000016.1, read on the forward strand.
GGGAATTGCAGGCCGCGTTCGCCGCGCAGGGCGCGTCGGAACTGTACGCGGCGTTCGTGACCGGCAGCGCGCGGGCTATGCTGGACGCCCGGTTCGCAAGCGACGCCCTGAAAACGGTTCTGGTGACGGACGGCCTGATTGGAACCTATGGCGGGCCGTCTTCGCCGGGAACCGCGTATGTCCTGCTGCATCACTATTTAGGGACTATTCTGGGCGCGCGGGGGGCGTGGGGGTATGTGCGCGGCGGCATGGGGCGCATCACGCAGGCGCTGGCAAGCGCGCTCCACGACCTGGGCGGAGAACTTCGCGTCGGGACGGAAGTGGCGCGCATTCGGCGCGAGGGAAATGGGGGCGTCGGCAACGCGGCAGAGGGCGCAAATGAGGCGATAAGCGAGGCGGACAATTCGGCGGAGGGGCGCGTCACGGGCGTGGAACTGGCGAGCGGCGAGATCATTGCGGCGCGGGCCGTGCTGTCGAACGCCGACCCGTACCGCACGTTCGCGCGGCTGCTGGAAGGCGGTCTGCACGGGACGACCTCGGAGGGCGCGGGGAGCGAACCGGCCTGGAACGCGCTGGCGCGCCGGGGCGGGGCGTCGGCCAAGATCAATCTGGCGGTTTCGGAACTGCCTCGCTTCGCCTGTCTGCCCGCCTCGAACGCGCCCGACCGACCCGGCCCGGAACATCTGGGAACCGTCCATTTATGCCCCGACCTGGCGCATCTCGAACGCGCGTGGGACGAGGCGCGAAACGGCTATCCCTCGACCGAACCGATGATCGAGATGTACCTGCAAACCGCGACCGACGCCAGCCTGACGCCGCCCGGCAAGCACATTCTTTCGCTCTTCGTGCAGTATTTCCCGTACCATCTCGCGCCCGGCCTGGATTTGGATACGGAGCGGGAACGGTTCGCCGACCGCGTGATTGCGATTGCGGGCCGGTACGCGCCCAACGTTCCCGGCTCGATTCTGCATCGGCAAATCCTGACGCCGCGCGATCTGGAAGCGCGTTTCGGGCTGACCGGCGGCCATATTTTTCATGGCGACCTGCTGCCGCCCAATCTGTGGGATCAGCGACCGGGCGCGGGCTTCCCGCAGGGTCGAACGCCGGTTGCGGGCCTGTATCTGTGCGGATCGGGCGCGCATCCCGGCGGCTGCGTATTTGGCGCTCCGGGTTACAACGCCGCTCAGTCCGCGCTGGAGGACTTCGACGCGGCGCGCACCCACGCATCGGCGTCGTAGGCCAGCTGATCGAGCGTGCTGCGCGCGTCGGCATGGTGACGTTCCGCGCCCAGCCGCCGCGCGGCGAGCGTCTTCAAGTCGCGCGTTCCGGCCCGCGCCAGATAAATCAACTCGCGCCGCTCGACCTCGCCCAGCGGCAGATCGGGCGACGACAGCAGTGCGCGCTGCATCGCGAGGGGCATTTGCATCTCGCGCAGGACGGCCTCACGCATCGTCAGCAGAGCAGCGGCAATGTCGTTCTGACTGCGGGCGCGAGCGAGCGTTTTCCCCGCCTGCCGCAGGCGCGCGGCGAACGGGGCGCGCGTTTCGCCGCCGATCTCGCGCAGAAATGCGGCGGCTTCCAGACGGCGCGGCAAGTCCGCCGCATTGTGCGTCAGGGCGCGTTCCGGGCAGGCGCTCGCGAAAGCCAGCCAGCGCAGGAGGGCGTCCCGCGCCCCGGCCCGCCGGGTTCCTTTCGCCCCGCCGTGCCGCAGGCGCATCCCATGTGAAAAGTCGGCGCGCAGCGCGGTCGAGTCCGTCTGCGTTTCAACTCCCCGCGTGTCTCACAAGGTCAAGTCCCACCGCCCGCGCCCCCGCTTCTCCACGCCGATAACGATGGCCTGCCGCACGACGACGGCCTCGCGCCACTTCGTCGCCTCCTTGATTTCTCCAATTTCCAGCGCGGCTTCGGTCGTCGCCCTTCGCTCGCCCGCCGCTTTCTTTTCTTGCCCGGCGCTGGCAAATTTCGCTTCGGGATCGAAGACAGGCGGAGCGAGACTGCCGTCGAACGCAAAGAGGGGGATTTGCACGTCGTAACGCAGCCGCTCGCGCAGGGCCAGGGCGAGCGCGGCGTCCTCGTCCGGCAGGGCGAACAAGCCCGCCTCGATGCCCAACGCGCGCAAGCCCGGAACCAGCAGCTCGCGCAAATCGTTGGCGGTCTCGACATCGCCAACGGTGTGCGCGACGACGCCCGTCATGCCATGACACATGGCGGCGGAAAGCGCGGGCGCGAGCAGCATTCGCGCGGCCTCCCACACGGCTTGATACCGCCCGCCTGGGATAGAATTGTCGCTCGCGTCTGGAACGGTCTCGTTCAAAAGTTACGCGCCCTCGATTTCCCCGGTCGAATTACTGGTTCGGCGCGGTACACTATAGGAAGCAGGAAGACAGAAGCCCATTCCGTCTTTCGCTGTCTAGTTTATCCCTGGAAGGAGAACGCCGCCATGCCGGAATTCACTCTGCCCGCGCTGCCTTACGATTACGCCGCGCTGGAGCCGACGATTGACACTGCGACGATGCAGATTCACCATGACAAGCACCACGCCACGTATGTCACGAACCTGAACGCCGCGCTCAAAGATTACCCCGACCTGCAAAGCAAGACCATCGAGCAGATCATCGCCGACCTGAACGCCATTCCCGAAGCGATCCGCCCTGCCGTCCGCAACAACGGCGGCGGCCACATCAACCATACGATGTTCTGGGAACTGATGACGCCGGGCGGCGCGACCGCCCCGACGGGCGCGCTCGCGCAGGCGATTACAACGGCGTTCGGCGACGTCGAAAGCCTGAAAAAGCAGATCAACGAGGCGGGCGCGAAACGCTTTGGCAGCGGCTGGGCGTGGCTGGTCACGGACGGTTCGGGCGCGCTGTCGGTTCTCAGCACGGCCAATCAGGACAACCCGCTCACGGACGGCAAGACGCCGATTCTGGGCGTGGACGTGTGGGAACACGCTTACTACCTGAAGTACCAGAACAAGCGCCCCGACTATCTCGCCGCCTGGTGGAACGTCGTGAACTGGGACGAGGTCGCCAAGCGCTACGCCGCCGTGAAGGGCTAAACGCCTACGGACTTTCCAGGTACGCGGCCCGCTGTGCAGGGAAGCCTTCTTCCGTGTTTCAGGAAGGGGCTTCCCTGATTTGTCCAGGTCTCAGTTGTCCAGGTCTCAGTACGTTGCAGCAAGCGGGGCTTGTGGCTTGAGGGGCAGTGTGGCTGTACGCTCTTTCCTCTTCAGAGCGCGCGAGCGAGGAAATAAGACGCCCATAAGAAAAGGCTTGTTTTGCGCTTGACCCCTGTCCGAAGCTTGCAGGCGATCAACAGAACAAGGGCTGACGCCGTTGGAACCATCACACACGTCTGACATCGCGATTGGCATGAACGTTCGCTTGCCGCCCTTCTCGCCCCGTCCCGTTTTGGAGGAAATCGCCTTTGCGGGTTCCGCCGGGTTCGCCTGCGTTCAGTTTCCGGTACGCGAGCCGGGCGACTATGCGGCGCAGTTGGGGGAGCCGCTGGAAATATTGGGCCGGGCGTTGCGCGCCGCGCCGCTCGCCAGCGTCATGGAAATCGTGGTCAGAATAGATCAGGCGGGCAGAAACGCCATCGGGCAGACGCCCCTTGAAGCTCTGCAAACCAATCTTCCCGCCATTATCGCCCTGAACTGCGTCTGTGTTCACTGGCATCTTGTGCCGACCGATCGCGCGTTGACGACCGCCGCGCTGCATGACCTGGAAGACGCTCTGACCCCGCAGTTCAAAGCAGGCGTCGCTTTGGCGGCCTCGCATGGGTTTCGCTTCGGCTTTGAACACAACGAGCCGTCTCTTCCCCTGTTCGCCACCCCTGAACGCTGCGCTTTGATGCTGGACAAGACGCCGGGCCTGGGCTTTGTGTGGGACTTCAACCACACGGTTCCTGAGCATCTGGACGGCTTTCTGCTACTGACGCCGCGCATAACGATGCTGCACGTTTCCGATACGCCGCTTCCGACGGTCAACTACCATTGGCCGCTCGGCAGGGGCGGCATTGATTTTTCACGTTATTGCCGGGAACTGCGGGCGCGGGGTTTTTCCGGTCCTGCCATTCTTGAAATCGGCGGTCTGCCGCAATCGGGCGGTTACGGACAGGACACGGACGAAGCCCTTGCCCAATCACGCGCGCGTTTCGAGGCTGTCCTGCAGCAAGTGTCAACGTCACAAGCGGCTACGTCAGAAATTTCACCGTGACAATTTCGAATGGTTGGATGGGAAGGGTGACCTCGCCGCCGGATAGGGGCAGTTCCACGACGTTTTTTTCCAGCAGGTCGCACAGATAGGCGCGAAGGACGGGCAGCGTCGTGGTCAGCGTCACGGTTCCGCGCGTGTTGTGGGTCTCGTACAGGCGAACGATAACCGCCTCCTCGCGCTCGGCCTTCTTGATCGCCTCGATGAACACCCCGGCGTTGTCAATCTCGAAGAAGCTGCGCTGGAGCGGCAGACTGCCACGCTGATTGCCCGTCATGGCGTGGGCGACGGGCGGGCTGTTCAGGGCGTAGGCGTTTTCCACGACCTCGCCGCCCCGGAAGTCTTCGGCGTGGGGCAGCAGCGCGTAGGTAAAAACGTGAGGGCCTCGGTCGGCGTTCGGGGCGGGCGGCTGGCAGGCGCGCAGAAGGGTCAGGCGCAGCGTCTGCCCGTGAACGTCATGCCCGTACTTGCTGTCGTTCAAGAGCGCGACGCCATAATTCCCCTCGCTCAAATCGGCCCACTTTTGCGCCCCAACTTCCCCGTGCGCCCGATCCCAACCCGTGTTGGAATGCGTGGGCCGCTCGACATGACCGAATTGAATTTCATAGGTGGCGCGCGGGCTGTTGATGGCGACCGGGAAAGCGGCTTGCAGCCCTTTGTCGGTTTCCTGCCATTCGACTTCCGTGACGAAATCCAGCCGCGACCCGCCCGCCGTCAGCCGAACCGTCTGCACGATTTTTGAACTGCCGAACGTGCGCGTGAACCGCAGCGCGCCCCGCACCGGCCCCGCCTCGACCACCTCCACGCCGTCCAATTCCGTAAGCGTTCGTCCCGGCTTCCGGTCGAAAACAGCCCGGTTCAGCGCCTCGTGCGACGCCTCTAAAAGGGGCGGCTTGTCCTCGAACATCTGCAGTTGGTTGGCGCACTGGGCCAGGTTCAGCGGGCCGACGGGAGCGCCGTCGGCGTTCAACTCGTAGGTCGGGTTCAGAACGTCGCGCTCGCTCTCCTTGTCGTAAAGGGCGACAATCAGGCCGGTCGCCGGGTCGAAATCCACGCGCAGGGCATTGTTTTCCAGATGTGTCGGGGAGGCCGTCACCTCGTCGTCGAGTTCGGGCGCAATCCGCGTCGCGCCCAAATCCCAGACCGCATACCCGTGCAGGGGAACGTTCTTGGCGATAAAAAGCGCGTTCCGCTCGCCCCCGGCGTCCATGATCTGCACCGGCATCGCGTCGCCTTCCGGCCCCACTGCCGCCACCGGCGCTTCGCCGGGCTGGAGCGCGACCGTAACCGCCTCGTTCGCGAAATGGCTCAGCCCGCTGACGACGAGAACCGGGCGGCGCAGGCCGGTCGTGTTGATGGCTCCGGCAAGGGCGTCGGTCGCGTCGGCTTGGAAGTCCAGCAGCATTTCGCTTACCGCCGCGTAGTCCTGGGCGCTGTTACGGTAGACTTCGGTCGGGCCGGAGCCTGACAGAATAGCGCGGGATTGGTTGAGAAGCGTGGTTTTCCAGGCGCGGTCGAGGGCCTCGGTCGGATATGCGCCTAGCCCGTGCGGGCTGATGACGCTCAGAAATTCCACGTCGCGCAGCAGAAACTCCGTCTTGCGGTTGGCGCGCTTGTTTTGGGCTAGCGCCGTGTAGGTTCTCCCGCGCGGCTCCGTATCCAACTCCCCAACCCAAACCGGCAGTTCTCGCGCGCCCGCCAACGCTGATTTGTCCGCCAACACCTTTGCATCTGATTCGGCCTTGCGGAAAAAATCTCCGGCCTTTTCCAGCGTGATAACAGGCATCCCCGCGACGTTTTGCACACGACGCGCGTTTTCCAGCATTTCCACAGTCGGCCCGCCTTCGCCGCCATCGCCAAATAGGATGAGCGAGCGAGGGGCGCGGTCGGGTTCGCGAACGTTTTTCACACTGTCGGCCAACACTTTCGGCGTCATGGCCGCGTTGTACATGTCGGCAGGCGGGGTGTGCGTAAAGACCTGCGCGCCGTCAATGCCCTGCCATAGAAACGAGGGGGGCGGGAAGCTGCCGGTTGGGTTCGCGCGGAGGTTCTGCGTCAGGCAATAGTCTATGCCCGCCTTCTTCAAGATTTGGGGCAGGGCGGCAGACCCAGCCCCGTCCGGCAGCCACAGGTCTTTGGTTTCGACGCCGAACTCGTCGCGAAAGAAAGTCTTGCCCAGCAAAATCTGCCGCACCAGGCTTTCGCTCCCGATTAAATTGCAGTCGGCCTCGACCCACAAACTGCCCGCGATTTCCCACGACCCGGTTTTGACCTTTTCCTTGATGCGGGCGTACAATTTCGGGGCGAGATGCTTGACCCACTCGTACTGCGCGGCCTGCGTCGCGGCGAACTTGTACTCCGGGTAGGCGTCCATGAGGCGAAGCGCGGTCGCGAACGTGTGCAGGCAGCGGTATTGCGCGCGTTCCAGGAGACAGAGTCCGGCGGCAATGGGGGCGTATCCGACCGCACTGATTTGCGGGGCTGCGGCGTCGGCGGGCCGGGCGTAGACTTCGCCCAGACGGGCGCGGGCGGCGGCTATCGAAGCGCGGTCGGCGGCATCGCAGGTCGTGACAAGCGCGTCGAGCGCGGCCAGCAATTCCGCGCGGCGCGGGCTGTCGTTCGGCTGTTCGCGCATTACTTCGTAAGCCATTTTCACGTCATAATACAGGCCGAAAAGGTCAGGATCATAGCAGGCAAGTTCGGCCCGGCGGAACGTGAAGGGCGTGGGCGATGGCTCCTGCGGGCGGTTCAAGTCGCTCACGACCGAACCGCTGACGAAAGGGTTCCCGCCGTTGGCGAGGATGTGAAGGGAGACTGTTTCGCCGCCGCGCGCGTTGTCAAATAAGGGGATCGCATCGTGAGACTCATCTATGCCTTGCAGGGGATTGTCGCCCTCCCAGACAATCGCCTCGGCCCCGACATCGAGTCGGGCTGCGACGGTTCGCCCGGCCCACGCCGCCGGAACCGTCCCGGTCAGCAGAAACCAGGCGTCGGAATAGACCGGTCCCCAGGCGTAACCGGGCGCAATCGGCGTGTAGGAATAGCCAGCGGCTTCCCCCGGCGCAATTCGCAGGGCGCGATAATCGCGGGGCGTCGGCCCTTCGTCCCCATCCGGGCGATAAACTGCGGCGTCGAGCGCGACCGTCGGCTCCCACAGACGCGGCTGCAGGGCGGCAAGATAATTTTCGATGCGCTGACGGGTCAATTCAGGCGGGTTGAGCATGGGTAAATACTTCCGATTTTTATTGGCGGGCGGCGTCAGGAACGTTAGCCAGACCAGGCGGCGGTTCCTGCCCCCATTCGAAAGTATCCTGAAGACGAGAAGTCGGCTCTTTGATTATGAGGACGCCCGTAACGCGAAGAAAGACAGGTCAGCGTCGGCGCGACCCTTCGTTCCTGCGGTATAATTGATTGCTGGCTCAACCCTGTGCGCTGCGTAAGAACAGGCGAGACGCTTGCCCAGCCACTCGAACTAAGGAGCGGGAGAAACAACCCATGTCCGAAATGTCAGAAACCGAAAAAACAATGCAGTGGGCGGACGAATGGCTGGCTTCGGTCGCCGACGGTTCCAATACCATGAGCCAGCGCAAATTGTCCTCGGTGGAAGCGCGCGGCGGCGGTCTGGAGGCCGTCAAAATTGTCGCGGAGCGGAAGGGCGTCCATCTGCTGCTCGTCGAGGACGACAAGGGAAACGAACTGGTGGCGGCGAGCGTGAAGCCGTTCACGGTGATTTGCTGACGTGTTGTCGTGGCGGGATCGCGCCGCCCGGTCATTCGCAATTCGGAACGTTTCGCGCTCCTGAGTTCGATTGCGGACTTGGCGGGCGTGGCGGCGTCCTGTCTGAAAAACTATGCACATCAAGCGATTGGATCATCTTCAACTCTGCATCCCGATTGGCGCGGAAGAGGAGGCCAGAGCCTTTTACGCGGGCGTGCTGGGGCTGGAAGAAATCGAGAAGCCGGAAGCGCTGCAGCCGAACGGCGGCCTGTGGTTCCGTATCGCGGACATTCAGCTGCACCTCGGCGTGGAAGCCGAACCAAACCATTCGAAGCGTCATCCGGCATTCGAGGTGGCGGATTTGGCAGGCGTCCGGCGTCACTTGCAGCGCGCAGGCGTCGCCGTCAAGGAAGAAACGGCGATTCCCGGCGTCAACCGGTTTTCCTTCTTCGACCCGTTCAATAACTGCATCGAGTTCCTGGAACCCGCTTCGCTTGACGCCCCTGGCGACGCAAATTCTGTTTTTCCGGTTTGGTCTGGCGGGCGGGAGTAGGCGAACGAATGCAAATCGCACCGGAGAAAAACGAGGGCGCCGGCTCAATTGCAAGAGGGCAATCCCGCGCGCTGACTCGGAACCGAAGCGTTGGCCTGCAGTAACATGCTGCGCCCTGCTGGAAGGGGGAAAAGACACGATGGCCGTTTTAGAAACGAAGCAAATGGTTCTTCGGCAGGTGGATTTGAGCGACGCGGAGGCTCTGCTCGCTATTTTTATCGATTCCAAAGCCATGCGTTTTTACCCCGCCGCCAAAAACGACGCCGACGCCAGAGCGTGGATACAAAAGCAGCGCGACAGTTACCAGCGGCACGGACACGGAATGTGGCTCGCCACGCTCAAAGAGGGCGGGGACGTCGCCGGTTTGTGCGGCCTGATCGCACTGGAAGCGGCAGGCGACAGGGAAGTGGAATTGGGCTATGTCTTCCAGCGCTGTTTGTGGGGGCGCGGTCTGGCGGTCGAGGCGGCGCAGGCCTGCTGGAACTACGGCGTTTCTTCGTTCGGGTATACCCGCCTGGTAACGCGGATCGGCCCGGCCAGCGTCGCCGCGCGCCGGGTCGCCGAAAGCCTGGGCATGGCGCTGGAAAAGCAAATCGTCCAGGACAACACGCCGTTCGCCGTTTACGCGCTGGCGCGGCAGTAACAAACTATCGAAGCCCGTTTGTCCGTTCCGAGGCTGTCAACAAAGATTTGCCTGCTGCTGACCCGGATTTGCCCCTATGATTGATTCAACGTCTGACGTGGCGGGACGCGAATGGCAAGCGCGGCTGCCCGATCTGCTCGCGGAATATGCGCGGCGCTGGTCGCTGACGGTTTTGCCGCCGTTCCTGAACCTGTCTTTCAACTATGTCGCGCCCGTCGTGCGCGCGGAGGGAACGGAAGCGGGGACGGAAGCGGTCTTGAAGACGGGCGCTGGCCTGAAAGAATTGCGAAGCGAAATCGCCGCCCTGCGCTGGTACGACGGTCAAAATAGCGTGCGCCTGCTGGATGCCGACCACGAGCGCGGGGTTTTGCTGCTGGAACGGCTCAAGCCCGGCACGCCGCTGACGACGCTCGCCGACGAAGCCAATGACGCGCAGGCCACCTCGATTGCCGCGTCCGTGATGCGCGGACTGTGGCGTCCCATCCCGCCGGAACACGATTTCCCGACTGTCGGCGATTGGGGGCGGGGCTTTGCGCGATTGCGGCAGCGTTTCGCGGGCGGCGTCGGCCCGTTTCCTCCGGCGCGCGTTGCCGAAGCCGAGTCGCTTTTCGCGGAATTGAATGCCTCCGCCGCCGCGCCCGTGCTGCTGCATGGCGACCTGCATCATGACAACATCGTAGCGGCGGAACGCCAGCCCTGGCTTGCGATTGATCCCAAAGGTGTGATCGGCGAACCGGCCTACGAAGTCGGCGCGCTGCTGCGGAATTTGTGGGCGGATCGGCATACGCTAACGCAGCCGAAACGAATGCTGGAACGCCGCGTCCATCAACTGAGCGAGGAATTTGACCTCGACCGGGCGCGCGTGCGCGGCTGGGGCGTGACGCAGGCGGTGTTATCGGCGTGGTGGTGTTTTGAGGACAATGAAGAAGAACGCGGCTGTTGGGAAGGCGCGCTGGCGGTCGCGGAGATGTTGGAGGCGGTAAAAATTTGATAAACGATAGGCAGCGGTCTTGACAAGCCAACGCCTTTGTGTTATATTGTTACCGCGTTACCAATATAACACAGGGAGGTTTGACATGGAGGGAAACACCGAAGCCACAGGAACGACTGGGATGCCAGAGGGCGCTGTACGGTTCGAGCCGTCCGCCGGTTCCTACGCGGAGGCGAAACAACAGCCGCCAATCGCGGTCGAGCGTGTGCAGATTGGCGTTCGCATGGAAAAGCGGATGCTAAAGGTTCTCAAAGCGACCGCCGAAATGCTGGACATGACGCTTGGCGAACTGCTCGAAGACATCGTGCTGCATTCGTTCGAGGGTGGCGGCGCGAGCGCTTTCTTCCCGCAGACGCTGGAGAAAATCGCCGACATCAAAAAAATCTATGGCATGGATTACGACGTTCACGCCAGCTACCGCTTCGCGGACAAGAACGACAAGGCGGCGTGAACGCTCCCCGCTGCGCCTGTCCCGTCGCGCTCTCAAAAAATTCGCCGCGTCTTTACTTCCGGTTCGCCTCGAAACGATAGAGTAGCGGAAAACGCGGACGCGGCGAACCAGCATCGAGTTTCTTCTGCATCAAAACTATGGTGTATACTGTTAGCGTTCGTCCGCAAGTCTGCCCCGACGTGGCTGCGTTCCGACCCCTGAAATCCTTTTGAACCACGCGCGACCCTCCTGCCGCGCCCGGAGCGAATCCATCAATGAAGATTCCGGCTGACAATTTTCCGAATTGCCG
>JBBRNU010000017.1:0-17131 GCA_038230115.1 Chthonomonadales bacterium
GGGGTGTTGGGTGGCATGAAAGTGCTTGGTCGCGTGCTTGTTCTTCGACGAGTCGCAGCACCCCACGTGGCCGCAAATCTCGCACAGGCGCAGATGCACCCAGGTATCGCCGGTCTTCAAACAGTCCTCGCAGCCCTCGGCGCTCGGCGTCACGTCCTTGATCTGACTCAGATGCGTACATTGTGCAGCCATCGTGCAAACTCCTTTATGCGGTCTGACCCTCGTAACGTTCAAGCAAACCTTGTAGGGGCGCGGCTTGCCGCGCCCTCCCTGGCGTCTGCCGCAACCTCCCTGGCGTCTGCCGCAACCTCCCTGGCGTCTGCCGCAACCTCCCTGGCGTCTGCCGCGCCCTGCACGTTGTCGCTGGTTCGCCTTAACCGGCGGGGAGGGCGCGGCTTGCCGCGCCCCTACGGGTATTGGGGCGGGCGAAACGGTTCACCCGCCCTTATTTTGGCGGCTCCAGGGGCAGGCGGATCGTGAAAACGGTGTCGCCGGGCTGCGAACGAACCTGCAAGTCGCCGCCGTGCCGCTTCACGACGACGCGGAAACTGATGTCCAGCCCCAGCCCGGTTCCTTTTCCGACGCCTTTGGTCGTGAAAAACGGGTCGAAAATGCGCGCCTGAATGTCTTCAGGGATGCCCGGCCCGTTGTCGGCGATTTCCACGCGCACCCGGTCGTTCTCGCACGCGGCCCGCACCCAGATTTTGCGGTCGTCGGGCTTGGCTTGCAGGGCGTCAATCGCGTTGTCCAGCAGGTTCGTCCAGACCTGGTTCAGTTCGCTGCCATAGGCGCAGATACGCGGCAGGTTCGGCTCGAACTCGCGCATCACGGCGATGTCACCATGTTTGATCTTGTAATTCAGGATCGTCAGCGTGTTGTCCAGCCCGGTCGTCACGTCCATTTCCTGCAAGGGGGCTTGATCCATGTAGGAGTATTCTTTGACGGCCTTGACGAGCGTCGCCACGCGGGTCGCGCTGCTCTCGATGGCGTCAATGAGGCCGTTCATCGTCAGGGTCGCCTCGATGACCGCGAGGGCGTCGGGGAGGGCGGCGCGGTCGAAACCCGTCGCGAAGGTCTCCAGCCGCGCCGGTTCCACGCCCCGGCTGACAAACGCCGGGGCCAGTTCCCACCCGTCGGCGATGTCATGGGCGTCGAACCATTGGGCCAGCGCGTCTTCCCGGTCGCTCCGGGCGAGCGTATCGAGCGGGGGCGGCGCGGCCTCGTTGGTAATCGCCTCGACAAAATCGCATAGGGTCGCCTGCTGCGTGTGCGGCAGGCAGCGCTGACTCAGGCTGACCATCCGCGTCTGCTGCTTGCGAAACACCTCCCGCAGTTCCTGCGCGGCCCGCAGATTGGCGGCGGCGGGGTTGTTCAATTCGTGCGCCAGGCCCGCCGACAATTTGCCCAGCGCGGCCAGTTTTTCGCGCTGCTGCGCCATAACGTCCACGTCCTGCCCGCGCTGCACGAGGGCGGGCAGGATGATGTCGCGCATTTCCGGGCAGGTCGCCACCATGTTTTTGAACGTCGCCGTGTCAATGAAGAGAACCCGCGCCGGGCCAATCGCCCGCGCTGTCGCAATCGCGTTCGCGCCCGTCAGCAGGCTCAGTTCGCCCGTGAACTCGCCGCGCGTATGGACGGTAATCACGGTCTCCTGCCCGCTCATCTGCTTGGTGACGCGCAGTTCGCCTTCCAGCGCCACAAACGTGCCTTCGGGCGTGTCGCCCTCCTGAAACAGAACCTCGCCCGGCTCCAGACTGCGCTCGCGGCCATGCGGAGCCAGCCACGCGAGCTGCGCTTCGGTTAGTTTCGGGAAGAGAATGGAGTCACGGTTCGTATCGGCCATCTTCAAATCTTCCTTTTCGGGCGTGCATCAATCTTCCATACGAAACGGCAGGCGAATCTGGAAGCGCGTATCGCCGGGCTTCGAGACCACGCGCACGCTGCCTTTGTGTCGATTCACGACGATGCGATAGGCGATGTCGAGTCCCAGCCCGGTTCCGTCGCCCACGCCCTTGGTCGTGTAAAACGGCTCGAAAATATGCGGCAGCGCTTCGTCGGGAATGCCCGATCCGCTGTCCATGACCTCGACCAGCGCCACGTCATTTTCGCGCGACGTCCGCAGGCGCAAATTGCCGCCCTCGCCCATCGCGTCAATCGCGTTGTCAATCAAGTTCGTCCAGACTTGATTCAATTCGCTGCCATAGGCGCAGATACGGGGCATCTCGCAATCGTACTCGCGGTTGACCGTGATGCGATGCTGACGCAGTTTGTGGCCCAGCATCGTGAGCGTGCTTTCCAGCCCCCCATGCACCTCGATTTCCTGCAAGGGCGCCTGATCCATGTACGAGTAATCTTTGATCGCCTGGACCAGTTCCGAGATGCGTTCCGTGCTGTGGTCTACCTCGCCGATCAACTCCACGACCGTGAGCGAGGCTTCCAGCCAGCGCAGGCAGTCGGGCAGCGCGGCGGGGGGAACCTGCGCGGCGAAAGCGTCCAGGCGCCCGCTGTCGAAACCGGCCCGCACCAGGGTCGGAGCCAACTCCCAGGCATTTTCCACTTTGGCGGAACCTGCTTCCAGCCAGGCAGTCACGGCGTCTTCGCGGTCGCTTTGCGCCAGCGTGTCCAGGACGGGCGGCGTTTTGGCCTGTTCCATCGCCTGCCGCTGCGTGGTATCGAGCGCCTGTCGCTGCGTAATATCGAGCTGCAGGCGGCAGAGCGTAAGCGTTTGCGATTGCAGCCGTTCCAGCGATTGGCCGAGCAGGTCGGTCGCGCGCCGGGCCGCCGAAGCGGGGTTGTTGAGTTCGTGCGCCAGACCCGCTGCAAGCGTGCCGAGCGCCATGAGTTTGCTGTGCTGCTGCGAGACAATCTGAATGTTTTGCACGCGCCAGGCCATCGTCTGCAAAATCGCTTTGGTGATCCACTGGCAGCGCGACAGCATCAGCCAGAAATCGTCCTTGTGCAGTCGGAGCAAACGGCAGGCGGTCAGCCCATGCCCGGTCGCCATGTAAGTCGTGTTGAGGAGCAGGGGAACCTCGCCGAAATAAATCCCGGCCTGATAGGAATCCAGAAAGGTTTCCTGTCCGCCCACCTGCTTCGTGACCTGAAACTCGCCTTCCAGCAGAATGAAAAACCAGTCGGCGGGGGCGCCCTCGCGCACCAGCAGTTCGCCCGGCGCGACGCAGATGTCCTCGCCGTGCATCAGCAGCCAGTCGAAATGATCTTCCGGCACGTCCGCAAAGAGCGGAACCGCGCCCAGAAGCGCCCGCAATGCGCCGTCTTGTGGTTCTGTCCGTTCGCTCTGTTCGCTTCGTGCGGTATCGTTTGCAATCATGATGCGCGCCTCGCGTTCTTTTGTCAAATGCGAAAACGGACGAACGGGATTGAAACCCCGTTCTGAAATGCACAGACCACCTGCGTGGCCTGCAATGCCAATTATCCGCGCGCGTTTTCAACTCGCGAAGGCAGACAAGTCAAAACCGCCTTCAGTCAGCGCCGTATTTTAGCCCGCGCAGGCGGGCTATGCATTTCAGAACGGGGTTTCAATCCCGTTCGCCGCCTTTCAGAACGGGGGTTCATTTCCGTTCTATTCCGTCTGTCGCCGCCATCGCGAACGAATTACGACGCGCTGAGTTTGCTCAGGTACTGGTGGATGAACTGGACGGCGATGGAGCCTTCGCCCACGCCCGACGCCACGCGCTTGACGGAGCCGTGCCGCACGTCGCCCGCCACGAAAATGCCCGGCACGCTGGTTTCCAGCAGGAACGGGTCGCGGTCGAGGGGCCAGGCGCGCGACCGCTTTTCGTCCTGCGTCAAATCCGGCCCCGAATAAATGAAGCCATTGTCGTCGCGCGCGACCACGCCGTCCAGCCAGTCGGTGTGCGGCGTCGCCCCGATGAAAATGAACAGGGCCGACGCCGGAACCGTTTCCGGGCGTCCCGCGCCAGCTTCCGACCCTTCCGCGCCCTCCGGCGTCTCGCTCACGATGGTCAGCGCCTCCAGATTGTTCTCGCCGTGCGCTTCCAAAACCCGGCTGCACGTCCGCACCGTGATGTTGGGCGTCTGGCTGATCTGGTCAATCAAGTACTGCGACATGCTGGCCGCGAGCGAATTGCCCCGCACCAGCATCGTGACGCTGCTGGCGTAGCGCGAAAAATACATCGCGGCCTGCCCCGCCGAATTCGCGCCGCCTACGACGAAAACCTGTTCGTCCTTGCACGAGATCGCCTCGGTCATCGCCGCGCCGTAGTAGACTCCGGCCCCGGCCAGACGCTCCACGCTCGGAATGTCGGTTTTGCGGTAGGCCACGCCGGTCGAGATGAGCAGGGCATGGCAGCTGATTTCACTGTCGTTGGCGAGCGTGACGATGCGGTACGAGTCCTCGATGCGAACGCTTTTCGCTTCCTGCGGGGCCAAAATTTCCACGCCGAAGCGCTCGGCCTGCATCACGGCCCGCCGCGCCAGCTCGTTGCCGCTCAGGCCGGTCGGAAAGCCCAGGTAATTTTCGATGCGGCTGCTCATGCCCGCCTGTCCGCCCGGCGCTTCCCGCTCAATCATGACCGTGTGCAATCCCTCCGACGCCCCATACACGGCAGCCGCCAGACCCGCCGGGCCGCCGCCCACGATGACCAGGTCGTAGAAAGGCAGTTCCGCCCGCGTTCGCAGGCCCACTTTTTCGGCGAGGTCGGCGTTGGTCGGCTTATCCATCCGGGTTCCGTCTTCGAGCAGAACCAGGGGCAGAGACGCGGACGCCGGGTCAATCGCCTCTACCAGACGGCGCGTTTCCCCATCGGTCGGCATAGTTTCGATGTCGAGCCATTCATACGGCACGCGGTTGCGGGCGAGAAACTCCTTGATGCGGTGCGAGTCGGGCGACCAGCGATGCCCCAGAATTCGTATGCCTGCAAACGGCGGTCGGTACGCGCCTTTCCATTCGTCCAGCAGGTCGTCGAGAATGGGATACAGGTTTTCCTGCGGCGGGTCCCAGGGCTTCATCAAATAATAGTCTACTTTGACGGCGTTGATGGCCTGGATCGCGGCTTCCGTGTCGGCATAAGCGGTCAGCAGAACGCGCTTGGCCTGCGGATAAATTTCGCGCGCCGCCTCCAAAAATTCTACGCCGGTCATGCGCGGCATCCGCTGATCGGCCAGCAGCAGGGCGACGGGATCGTTGCGAACCTTCAACTGCTTCAGGGCGTCCAGGGCGGTCGGGCCGCTGTCGGCGCGCATCACGCGATACCCTGCCCCGTACTGGCGGCGCAAATCGCGCTCCACGGCCCGCAGCACGTCCGCGTCGTCGTCAATCGTCAAGAGAACGGGTTTTACGGTTTCCGGTCTGGCGGTCTCCGTCTTCACCGGCTCGGATTTTGCCGTTTCCGGTTGGGGCGTTTCGGGCGTTGTCGTTTCATTCGTTTCGGGCATGGCTGTTTCCTCGCACGCTGTACAGGCTGCGTTACGCCGACGGCGCTCGCAGCAGCGCAAGCGCGAAGCGCTCCTTCGAGTCTACCCACGATTGCGCGGTCTGCAAACCCGCTCTTTCGGCCAGGGTCGCAAAGCGGGCCGGGGTATACTTATAACTGTTCTCGGTGTGAACGCTTTCTCCTGCCGCAAAATGAAAGGTTCGAGCGAGCGCGCGAATGGGAACGTCCTGCGCGACCCGGCTCACCAGCCGCATTTCGATGCGCGATTGGGCCTCGTCGAACGGCGCGCAGTGCGCGAAGGCGTCCAGATCGAACGCGCCGTCCAGTTCGCGGTTGATGCGGGCGAGCAGGTTTTTGTTGAAGGCTTCCGTCACGCCCTGCGCGTCGTTGTAGGCGGCTTCCAGCTCGGCCCGGTTCTTCGCCAGGTCCATGCCGACGAGCAGGCGGTCGGTTTCGTTCATGCGGGAGCGGATGCGCGCGAGGAAAGATTGGGCTTCTTCCGGCGTGAAATTGCCGATGTTGCTGCCCAGAAAAATAAGCAGGCGCGGGCCGTCGCGCGGCGGGAGCGCGTCCAGACCGTCGTTGTATTCGGCGGCGATGGCCGTGATGGATAATCCTTCGTAGTCGGTCAGCAGGGCGCGGGCCGAACTGCGAAGAAAATCGCGCGAGATGTCAATGGGAACGTAATGCAAAGCGGGCTGCCGCGCCAGGAAGGCGGCCAGAAGCAGGCGGGTTTTGCACCCGCTGCCGCTGCCGAACTCCACCAGCGTCGCAGCGTCGCCAACGGCCCCGACGATTTCCGGCGCGTAGTCTTCCAGCAGGGCGCGTTCCGTGCGCGTGAGGTAATATTCCGGCAGGTCGGTAATGAGTTCGAACAGCTGCGACCCGCGCGTATCGTAAAAAAAGCGCGACGGCAGAGTCTTTTCCGTCAGGGACAGCCCGCTTTCGACGGCGGCGGCGAACGTTTCCTGCGGACGGCGGGGCGGCGCGTCTACGAATTCCAGGGTTTCGGCTTGCATGATATTGGGTCGCGCTCCCCTTATTGATTGTGTTGGCTCGTTTCGGTACAAACCTGTACTCTAGTACGAACTCGCCGGGCGCTAGTTCCTTCCACGCCGCCTCGAATCGCCGAGTATAGCCCATGAAAGCCGCCCATGTCTCCCATCAATAAGAATGCCTCCGATTTCAACTTCGACGTCGCCCGCGCGCGGCATGATACGCCCGCCTGCGAAAATGTTCTGCACTTCAATAACGCCGGGGCCGCGCTCATGCCCGCGCCGGTCGTCGAGGCTGTGCAGTCGCACTGGCAGTTGGAAGCGCAGATCGGCGGCTACGAGGCCGAAGCGCAGGCCGAGGACAAAATCGAGCGCACGTATGACGCCCTCGCCGCGCTGCTGCACTGCGACCGGGACGAGATCGCCCTGATGGAGAGCGCGACGCGCGCGTGGGACATGGCGTTTTATTCGCTCGCCTTCGCGCCGGGCGACCGCGTTCTCATCGGCGCGGCGGAATACGCCAGCAGCTACATCGCCCTCCTGCAAATGGCGCGCAAAACCGGCGTCGAAATCCACGTCATTCCCGACGAAGCGCAGGGGCAAATCAGCCTCGACGCCCTGCGCGCCGCGCTCGACGACCGGGTGAAGCTGATCGCCCTGACCCACGTTCCCACGAACAGCGGTCTGGTAAATCCCGCCGAAGAGGTGGGGGCGATGGCGCGGGCGGCGGGCGTTCCGTATCTGCTGGACGCCTGCCAGTCGGCAGGGCAAATTCCCCTCGACGTGAACGCGTTGAACTGCGATTTCCTGGCGGCGACCGGGCGCAAATACCTGCGCGGCCCGCGCGGAACCGGCTTCCTGTACGTGCGTCGGGCCATGCTGGAGCGCGTCGAGCCGATCTTTCTGGATTTGCAGTCGGCGACGCTGACCGGCCCGGAACAGTACGTAATGCGGGCGGATGCGCGGCGTTTCGAGACGTGGGAGACCAGTTTCGCCAGCCGTATTGGTTTGGGCGCGGCGGTGGATTACGCGCTGGCATGGGGCGTGGAGGCGATTGAAGCGCGGGTCATTTGGCTGGCGGAGCGGCTGCGCGCCCGGCTGCGCGCTCTGCCCGGCGTCACGGTGTGGGATCGGGGGGCGCGGCAGTGCGGCCTCGTCACGTTTACGAAAGCCGACGAGTCCCCGGACGCCGTGAAAACCCGTCTCGCCGCCCACGCCATCCACGTCTGGATTTCGCGCCAGAACATGCTCTGGCTCCAGCCAGCCCTGCCCGCCCCCGTCGTGCGCGCCTCCCTGCACTATTACAACACGGAAGAAGAAATAGACCGCTTCTGCGCCATTCTGACCGGGGCTGAGGGATTGTGAAATCGTTTGACATGGCACGGTTATAAAAACCGTGCCTGAAGAGGCGTCCCGCGCGCTTCGCTGTCCGTCCTTTGGGACGGAAAGGCCGTTCGACTGGAAGATTATTCTATTGCTGCGTGTCGCGTCCGCGAAGACGCTAGGCGAACTTTGTTCGCCTCCCTGACGGGGCTTTTATAGCCCCGGCAAGACCCGCTTCGAAATCGACTTGGCACAATTCTTGCAACAGGTAAAATTACAGACAGCGCGGCGGTCTTTGACGCGGCGAGGCGCATCCCCATCTGTAAACTCTGTAAACCAAATGTGCAAGTCGAAAGGACTCGCTCCCATGCTCCGACCCATTTTCCGAACCGCCGTTTTGCCCGCCGCGCTCCTGCTGCTCGGGCTGGCGCGCATTGCCAACGCTCAGGCCCAAGACACGTATTTTCCCAATGACGCTACTGTTGATTACCCTGTGAGCAGTAATGTTGTCGTCGGTTATGCCAATTACGACGATTTTTACAACAGAACGAATCCCACAAGCCCAATTATCAACTTCGTCAACGGCGGCAGTATCAGCGGTGTTGACAGGTTCAACAGCAATGTATTCATTTACAACAACAGCGCGATCAACGTCAGCGGCGGCGTTATCGGTAACAATTTGTACGCCTTCGATAAGAGCGCAGTTTTTGTCAGCGGCGGCGACATCAACTTAGGCTTGGTGGCCTACGGCAGCAGTACAGTCACTGTCAGTGGCGGCAGCGTCGCAATTGGCGTGAGAGCCGAAGACAATAGCACGGTCACTGTTAGCGGCGGCTCCATTGGCATCTTTCTAACTGCCGATAACAGCGGTACGCTCAATATGACGGGTACAGGATTGGGCGCTACGTTCGTAGGCATGGACGTTTTTTTGGCGAAAACGAATATCTTCTTTTCGGTACGCTCAGCGATGGAACCAGCGTCAACGGAAGGTTCTTGGGTATTGAAAATGGTAGCAACGCAAAAGTCAACTTCATCAACGCCGTCCCCGAACCCGGCAGTGTCGCTCTGCTCGTCGGAATGACAGGGGCGGGCCTGTTCGTTCGTAAGCGCCGCAAGTAAAATCGTGTTTCGGTTCGCTCTTGACCGGGCGTGACGAAATGCGCTCCGCCGCCGAGGGGTTCAGGAGATGAGCGGGGCGATTGGCTCGACCGGCACGACGCCGACGAGTTTCTGGTTGAGGCCGTTGTAGAAGTAGCCCAGCCGGTTCGGGTCTATGCCCATCTGATGCAGAATCGTGGCGTGCAGGTTCTTGACGTGGTAGCGGTCTACGGCGGCTTCCATGCCCAGCTCGTCGGTCGCGCCCGCCGAAACGCCGCCCTTAATGCCGCCGCCCGCCATCCACATCGTGTAGCCGTAGGCGTTGTGATCGCGGCCATCGCCGGTTCCATGCGAAGTGCGCCCGAATTCGCCGCCCCAGACCACGAGCGTCGTGTCCAGCAGGCCGCGCTGTTTCAAGTCCTTGAGCAGGCCGGCAATCGGCTTGTCGGTGCGGCGCGCGTTGCGGTTGTGGTTATTAACCAGGTCGCCGTGCGCGTCCCAGAAATTCAGGAAGTTGGCGTTGCCGCCGCCCGCATAGAGCTGGATAAAGCGAACGTCGCGCTCGACCAGCCGCCGCGCCAGCAGGCAGCGGTAGCCGAAATCGCGCGTCTCGTCCTTGTCCAGCCCGTACAGCGCCTTGATGGACTCCGGCTCCTTCGAGATGTCCACGGCTTCGGGCGCGTGGCTCTGCATCTTGTAGGCCAGCTCGTAACTGGCGATGCGCGCGGCGAGGTTGGAATTGTCGGCGCGTGACTGACGGTGCGTCTGGTTGAGGCGTTCCAGCGAGTCCAGCATGTCGCGCTGCATTTCCGGCGTCACGCCGTCCGGTCGCGCCAGATCGAGGATCGGGTCGCCCGCCTCGCGCAGAACGGTTCCCTGAAACGCGGCGGGCATATAGCCGGACGACCAGTTTTTCGCGCCGGAAATCGGGCCGCCCGTCGTGTCCGTCATGACGACGAAGCCGGGTAAATCCTGGTTCACGCTGCCCAGCCCGTAGTTGATCCAGGAGCCGAGACTGGGGCTGCCGCTCAGGATTTTGCCCGTGTTCATTTGCAGCATGGCCGAGCCGTGAACCGGGGCGTCGGAGTACAGCGAATGGATAAACGCGATGTCGTCCACGCACTCGCCGACGTGCGGGTAGAGATCGGACACCCATTTGCCGGACTTGCCGTACTGCTTGAATTTCCAGCGCGGCTCCATCAGCTTCAACTGCTTCGGCGTGTTGCCCTCGCGGAAACTTCGCACCGTGATGGTCTGCCCATCGCGGCCCAGCAGATGCGGCTTGTAGTCGAAGGTGTCGAGCTGGCTTGGCCCGCCGTACATGAAGAGAAAAATCACGTTTTTGGCGCGGGCGGGAAACATCGGCGGTTTCGGCGCAAGCGGGTTGGCCGAACCCGACGCCGCCTGCGCGGATGGGGCGAAGAATCCGTCCAGCGACAGCATTCCCGTGAGCGCCAGGCCGGTAAAGCCTGCTCCCGCTTCCCATAAAAACTCGCGCCGCGTTTTGCCGCAAAGACCGCTCATTCGCTCGTTCCTCTTCTCGTTTTTCCGCTGCTTCGTTATCCTGAATTTTCAAGCCCGCGTGTCGCTTTCAAAACGGGCCTGCCTGCATTTTCAATTTCAGTCCAGATAGATAAATTCGTTCAGGTTCAGGGCCATGAGGCAGAAGTACGTTTGCGCCTGCGGGCCGGACGCGCCGCGCTTTTGCAGACGCGCCATCAGGCTTGCGCCTTCGGCAATTTCGGCGTCGGTCGGAACCCGCTGCAGCACGAGCGCCAAAACGCGTCGGGCGAACGCCCTGCCATCCGCGGGGCTGTGAACGTCCCGGCGGGCGCGCTCGGCCAAAAGACCCGCCTGCCGATTGACGAGCGGGTTGTTCATCAGGCCCAGCGCCTGCGTCGGCTGCGTCGAGGCGAATCGGACGGGGCTGGGGCGGTCGGTTTCGGGCAGGTCGAACCCGGCCAGCAGGGGATATGCGAGCGAGCGCTTGACGTGAATGTAAATGCTGCGCCGGTTCAGGTCTTCGGGCTTCATCCGGTCGGTGAACCAGCCCGCGCCGGGAATGGACTGACCGGCCAGAACGGATTTGGCGATTTCCGGGTACACGCTTTCGCCGTACATTTGCAGGTTCAGGCTGCCGCTCACGGCAAGCAGGCTGTCGCGTATCTCCTCGGCCTCCAGACGCCGCATCGGAAAGCGCCCGAAAAGATCGTTCTGCGGGTCGCGCGCCAGGGCGGACGCGCTCGCCCGCGAGGACTGCCGGTAAGCGGCGCTCGTCACAATCAGCCGGTGCAGTTTTTTGAAATGCCAGCCCTGCGCGACAAACGCTTTCGCCAGCCAGTTCAGCAGTTCGGGATGGGTCGGAGCCGCGCCCTGCAAGCCAAAGTCGCTGGGCGTGCGAACGATGCCCCGTCCGAAATGATACTGCCAGACACGGTTCACGATGACGCGCGCCGTGAGCGGATTGGCCGGGGCGGTCAGCCAGTTCGCCAGCGCCAGCCGCCGCCCGGTCGTTTGGGCGCCGGGCGGGGGCGGAGGAACCGCCGCCAGACCGCCGCCCGCGCAAATCGGAAAGGCCGGTTCCACTTTGTCGCCGGGCGTGTTCGGGCTGCCGCGCAGGAGGGTGAACGTATCGGGAGCCTTCACGCCTGCCTCGGTCACGCACAGAATTTTTTCGGTCGGAACTTCCTGCTTTTCCAGTTCCGTTCGGCGCTTGACCAACTCGACGTAAGTCTTCGCCTGGTCGGGCGGCAGGACTTGCGGCAGTTCTCCGTTCACCAGCCCCGGCAGGCCCGACGGCCCGCAGCTTTCGTAAGTCGCGAGCGGGCGGCGCGCGAACCCCGGCCCGCTCCACGCAAGGCTCAGGCCGAACAACGCCCCGCCCTGAAAATAATCTGCGCGGAATGGAACGCGCCCGGCGGCGAGATGCAGCGTCGCGCGCTGTTCCATGCCCTGCCCGCCGCTCATGTTCTTTTCGACCGCTTTTTGCCCGCCGACCGTGATCCGCGCGCCATCGTCGCTGTCCAGAAAGAAAACATAGTCGCCCGTCTGCGGCACATTCAGGACGCCCTCGAAGACGAAGGCGAAATTCACGTCGCGGCGGCGCGGGCGCAGATCGAGGAAGGCCGGGGATAGGGTTCCGGCGGCGACCGGCTTGAGCGCATCGAAGTTCGGGATCGTCTCCCATGTCCCCTCGAAGTAGCGATAGCGCAGGTCGGCGAGATCGCCACGACCGATCCACTGCGGACGCAGGCGGCGGTACGCGGCTTCCAGGTCGGCGATTTGCGTCTGGGTGGCCTTGCGGCTGGCGTCCAGTTCGGCGATTTTACGCTCCGTCTCGCGCTTTTGTTCCGCGCTGGCGAAGTAAGCCGCCTCGTCGGTCGGGCCGCCATTTTTGAAACGGTTGATGTTGCGGAAGAACGCCGCGAAGCGGTAATAATCCTTCTGCGGGATCGGATCGAGTTTGTGGTCGTGGCAGCGGGCGCAGTCGAGGGTCAGGCCCAAAAACGTCTGCCCGGTCGTCGCCACCAGATCGTCCAGGCCGTCGAATTCGGCCTGTTTCGGGTCGGCAGGCTCGTCGTCCCACACGCCCAGGCGATAGTAGCCCGTCGCGGTCAGGGCGTCGCCGTTCGTGTCGGGCAGCTCGTCGCCGGCGATCTGCTCGCGAACAAAGCGATCGTAGGGCTTGTCGTCGTTGAAGGCGCGGATCACGTAATCGCGATATTTGTAGGCATGGGGTTTGGCCCCGTCGCGCTCGTAGGAGTTGGTTTCGGCGTAGCGCACCAAGTCGAGCCAATGACGGCCCCATTTTTCGCCATAATGCGGCGAGGCTAGCAGGCGATCCACGAGTTTTTCGTAGGCTCCGGGCGACGTATCGGCCTCGAAAGCGGTCACCTCTTCGGGCGTCGGCGGCAGACCGATCAAGTCATAGGTCAGGCGGCGGATCAGGTCGCGGCGACTGGCGGGCGGCGCAGGCTTTAGCTCTTTACCTTCCAGGCGCCTGCCAATAAAAGCGTCAATCGGATTGCGCGTCCAGTCCGCGTTTTTTATTTTGGGAACGGCGGGGCGCGTCAGGGGCTGAAAGGCCCAGTGCGTTCGGCCCTTCGCCATCAGGTCGGGAACCGCGCGCGTCGGCCCATTTCCCCAATGCGCGCCCGCGCGCACCCAGAGTTCGAGCGCGGCGACTTTGTCTTTGGGCAGTTCGCTGCCAAGCGGCATGCGCGCTTTGCCGCCCTCGCCCTTGACGCGCCGCAGCGCTTCCTGCGCCTGGGCGGGCGTGGGAGCGATGTCCAACCGCAATCCGCCGCCTGCCCCGTCCTTGCTGTGACAGCCGACGCAGGCCGTGAGCAGAAGCGGGCGTATTTTCGCTTCAAAGAGGGTATTGGAAGACGCGGCAGCGACAATTGACGACGCGGGCGGGGCGGGGGACGGCTTCGAGCCTGCGGCAGGCGCTCGCTGCCCTGCCGCCGTCAGCGTAAACAGGGCCAGCAGCCCGGTCGGAAGCGCAAGCCCGCCCGCCAGTCTCGTTTTCAATTGCCGCTGTTGTTTCGAGGTCAATCCCGCTTCCCGTTTCGCCAGACAATTTCGAGGCGCGCCAAGCCGGGCCGCTGCCGAATGCGCCGCCTGCTACGGTCTGACAATCTAGCGCGCGGAAAGTGACAGCCGGGAACGTGAATTTCCCGCGAAATGTTCCTCATGTTCCTGCGGGCGTCGGCGTCCCCATCAAGAAATGCGGCCATTGGGCCGCTTGTGCGGGAAGCGGGCAGGGGTACAATGGGTTGGCGAAGACCGTTTGAAGTCGGAAAGAGAAGCAAGAGGAAACGAAAATGCCGTGAACGCTGCCGCCGCCTGCCAATGCAGGCCCGGAACCGACGCCCCATCGCAAGCGCCTTTCCAGAGCGATGTGCGAAGCTCTGATTGAGAACGGCCGTTTGACCGGGCGCTATGAGTTGGTAGACGGCGAAATAATTTCTAAAATGGGACAGAACCCGCCCCATGCATTCGTTATCATGCGGCTCATGGAATGGCTTGTCGGGATTTTTGGGATCAAATTCGTGCGGGCGCTATTGTCCATCAACGTGGCGACCGCCGACAACGAAACCAACGAGCCGGAACCCGACCTCGCCATTACGACACAACCCGCTGCGGCGTATGCAAACCGTCATCCCGGCCCTGCCGATTTGCAAATGGTCGTTGAAGTTTCCGACACGACCCTGCGCTTCGACCTGCGAAACAAGGCCGCGCTATACGCTCGCGCCGGAATTGCGGAATACTGGGTCGCCGACCTTGCGGGCCGACGGCTGGTCGTGCATCGCGCGCCCGACGCGCAAGGCTACGCCGATGTGCAGGAATATGCGGAGGACGAGACGGCGGCCCCGCTTGCGCGCCCGGAAGCCCGGCAGCGCGTGGCGGACTTGTTCCCGCCTGTAAGAGTGGAATCGGAATAGCAGCGGCCTTGTAAAACGTCGGAGCGCCCGTTCCTGCCACAAACATAGATAGGCCGCGCCGCCAAACTTGCGCTCAGGCAAGTTTGGCGGCGTGGAAACAATCCCGACACTTGCGGCTTGAGCGATTGCGGCAGGGTCGGATGAATTACAGGCTCAATACTTACTTCTTCCAGCCGCCGCTGACGCCCGCGCCTGCGAGCGTTGGCTCCTCCAAACTGCCGGGCGTATCGGGCGCGGGCGGGGACTTCTCGAATGTGCGGTGCGTAATAACCGCCATCGCGTGTTCCATTAAATGCGACATGAGGTTGTACATCGCGATGGTCGAACTGCCGTCCATGCCGCCGACCGCAACCTCGTCTTTCAGGCGCGTGGCAAGCCGCACGAGCGTGGCGAGAACCTGCTCCGGCTCCTACAGCGGCGGGATTGGGGCCGCTTTGTGGCCGGTGTAGTCCGCAGCGTGTTCAAAGCAGGGCGTGTCCATCGCGGTAGGCATGACGGTGCAGACGCGAATGCCGGTCACTTTATTAACGTCGAGTTCCTGGCGCAGCGCGTCGCTCAGGCCGACGCCGCCGTGCTTGGCGGCGGGGTATACGAGGCGAAATAGGGCGCGGGAACCTTGCCGATAACCGAGGCGACGTTTATCAGGATGCCATCGCCCTGCCGCCGAAACCGGTGCGTCATCGTGTCCAGTTGAACCAGTCCGCCGGCGAATATTTGTCACCAATCGTCCGATTTAACAAGGCCTGGAACATGGTCTCGCCGTTGGAGCTATTGGTGAGGATGACGACGCTTATCCCCTTATCCCGGTAGGTGAGCGTGTAATGATTCCAGCCGTCGTCATGCCCGCCATGAAAGAAGACGGGGCCGTAGGGCGTCGTGAACACGCCCCAGCCCAGACCCCACCCTAAACGGATCGCCTCGTTTTCGTCGGTCGTTTCGCGCGCCAGCGGTCCGAACATCTTTTTGGAGTGGATCGCCACCTGCGGGCGCAGCATTTCCTGGATGGAAGCGCGGCGCAGCCCTTTGGCGTCGGCAATGGCGATCAACAGCCGGGCATAATCTTCGGCGGTCGTTTCCATCGAGCCTGCCGCGCCCGCTTTCGTTCGTTTTTGCTTGGGCAGCGGCTTTTCGGCCTCGTCGTGACCCAGGGCGTAGTCCGACTCAAAAGCGCTGTCCCACACGTACCGGGTGCGCGTCATGCCGAGCGGCTTGAATACTTTTTCCCGGCTCAACTCGTCCAGCCCCTTGCCGGTAATCTGTTCGATGACGAATTGCAGGTAGTTCATGCCTTCCCCGGAGTAGCTGAACCTTGCGCCAGGAGCGTACTTGAAATCAAGTTTCCGGTCCGGGTTCAGCCACCGAAAGTTGGGCCAGCCGGTTTGATGGCTTAAGACCAGCCGCGCCGTAATGCGCTTGTACCGGTCGTCGCCGCGCATATCTTTGTAAAAGTCGAATTCTTCGAGGGGCTTGCTGAGGTACGTGTAAAGGGGCTTGTCCAGATCGAGCGTATGTTCCTCGACCAGGCGCATCACGAGGTAGGCGAATACGGTTTTGCTGAGGGAAGCGGCGTAGAAATCCGTGTTTGGGTTCAGCCGTTCGCCCGTGCTGCGGTCTTTGAACCCGAACGCGCGGCTGTAAACAATACGGGAGGCCTTGACGACAACGATCTGCATTCCGGGAACGCGGGCTTCTTCCATGCGTTTCGGGATGAAGGCGTCCAACTCCGAGGTTTCGACTATCTGCCCCTGCACGTTGCGGAAAGTGGCCTGGCTCTTTTGTTTGTCCTGCGCCTGGCAGCAAAGCGTCGTCAAGCGCAAAATCAAGCAAATCCAGATTCCTCGTTTAGAATTCAAGACGATCCGTCCTTTCCCAATTTCGGCTTCGGCAATCTTCGGATACACAAAAATTTTTGACTTACGGGCGACCGCGCTCAAATCGGCGTTCTCGGTTTTTGAGTATCCATTCGGCGGCTTGCAGCGCGTCCGTCGCAATGAAATCCGGCTCGATGTCGGCCCAGGCGTGTCGGTATTCGTTCAGCGAACTTTCGCCCACGCCGGTTCGCGCCAGGATGCCTTTGCACCCTGCCGCCCGCGCCATCGTCATATCTACCGACCCCCAGTCGCCGACCACGTAACTCCGCTGCAAGTTGATTCCAAACGCGCGCTGCGCTTCGTGCAGCAGACCCAGCTTCGGTTTCTGGCAGGCGCAAACGCTGGCAGAAGGATGCGGACAGCAATAAATCGCGTCCCATCTCGCTCCGGCCAGTTCGAGTTCCCGCTGGAGCGCTTCGGCCCGCGCTTCATATTCTGCGTAGGTGAACAGCCCTTTTCCGATGTGGCTCTGGTTGGTGACGACGATTGCCAGCAGACCGCTTGCATTGAGCAGACGCAGGGCGGGAACCGCGCAGGGGAAGAAAGTGAATGCGCGAATGTCGCCCAACCCGTCGCCGCCCAGCGTGCCTTGCAAATCCAAAAACACCGCAGAGTGTGCGTCCACTCGTTTTTCCTTTCTGAAGAGGCGGGCTAACGGTCTCGGCCAGCGGGAAGAAGGAAATGCATCGCGCTCATTTGGCCTTGAACAGCCGCTGTCCCGTCCAAACCAGCAGCCCTGACCAGAGCAATGGGAGACCGACCCAGAACAGCGTGGCGCTCAGGCGTTCCAGAAGCGTCGGATTCTCAGTTCCACTGAATGCGAACAGGCCCAGCAAAAGGAACAGCGCCATCAGCAAGCCGCCGCCAAACAGGGCGATGCGCCAGGCCAGACCGGTTTGGCCCTGCGACAGACACGCCAAAATGAGACCTGTCGTCGCGCCGAGAACGGCTCCGCCCGGCACGGTGAGGAAGAAGACAAA
>JBBRNU010000018.1:0-17114 GCA_038230115.1 Chthonomonadales bacterium
CTTGGGAGGCCGCTTGGGTTTTGAAGACCAGGGTCAAACCCCCAACATGCAGATGGCCGTGTTCGACTACGGTGATGCCCTGCTTGTGTTTGAAGTGCGCGGCCTGGTCGGCAATCCGAAAAAGGGAGATGTGCCCAACAAGGTCTCGAACGAGTATTACACCACCGAGGGCGTGATTCGCGATGGCAAGTTCTATCGCAATGGCACCGGAGACGGCGAAGCGGTCACGGGGGGCGAATCTGCCCACGTGACGCCGGGCGGGCCGTTCGGCGCCTTCATCCAAGCAGTCCGCACTCGCAAGCCGGAGGATAACAACGCCAACGCCGAGGTCGCCCACTACTCGGCCGCCTTGTGTCATTTGGCGAATATTTCCTTCCGCCTGGGAAGTGCCACTCCCCTGGCCAAGGCTGGCGAACAATTGGGAGACAACCAGCAAGTCAAAGAGACCTTTGGCAATCTGTCAGACAATCTCAAGACCGTCGGCTTGAATCTGGATGCCACGACCTACAAAGTCGGTCCGCATCTGACCTTCGACGCAGCCAGCGATCTATTCGCCACTACCGGCGGCACAATCTCCAAACTGGCTTTTGGCGCGAGCGTGGCCCTGCCGTTCGGTCGCTTCACCGGCCCCGCGCCCTTCGGCTACTTTCCCGGCGACCTGGCGTTTGTCGGCGGCGCGTTCGGCCCGAACAGCGGTGGAACGGGAACGCTCCTCGTCAACGGCGGCTTCACGAACGCGCCGGGCCTGTTCGCCCTCCAGCCCGCCGCCGTCCCGGAACCCTCGGGGCTGGCGGCAGCAGGGTTGGCGCTGGCGGGTCTGGCCGGGTTGGGTTGGAGGCGCGCGAAACGAAACGGCCCAAAGCCGGGCGATCCGAAGCGGCGGCAAGCAAATTGCGCGGCAAGGGGAAGCGTGAGGACGGGCGCGACTCTTCTGCTGGCTGTCGCTGCGTTGTCGGCCCGCGCGCAGTACGCCACCACGGTTCTCGCCTATGACAGCGCGGGCGCGAACGCCAGTTTCACGGACGCCGGTAAAGCGCTTGGCCCGCCCTCGACGCGCGCCACGCCGACGGTTCCCGACAATGCCGCTGTCGTGTCGGTCGGGCAGGGCGGGTATCTGGTTTTGGGTTTCGACGGGCCGATTATTCACCGTCCGAGCAACCCCAGCGGACTGGATTTCACCGTTTTCGGCAACGCTTTTTACGTGGGCGGCGACATCCATGTTCGCTACCAGAAGCCGGGAATTGTGGAGGCGGGCATTTTCGCGACGGGCGCGGGATTTGGCCCGTCTACGGTCTTCTATCGCTTGCAGGGCAGCGCCGACCCAACGTCCGGCTACCCGGCGAGCGGCGTGGACGACCGTCTTGCGACGACCTATGGTTACGCCTGCGTGACGCCGACGGACGGAACCGGCGACCCGCAAATCGCCAGCAATCCCTTCCAATCCGGCATCACGCCCGGTTCCGCGGGCGGCGACTCGTTCAGCCTCGCGTGGGCCGTAGACGGGACGGGCGCTGCCGTGACGCTCGATCACGCCGACTGCCTCCGCATTCATAGCGCCGCCTCGCAGCCCTACACGGTCATTGACGCGGTGGCGCTGGTTCGTCCGACCCTTGCGTCGGACGCTCGCCTTCCCCGCCAGACGCCGAACCCGACACGCCAATGATATTCCAGAAGCGATTTCAAAAGCGGCAAAAATGGCAGCGATTCGCGCGAGCGTTCACCTTAATCGAACTGCTCATCATCATTGCGATAATCGCAACTCTGGCGGCGATACTTTTTCCGGTTTTCGCGCAGGCCCGCGAAAGAGCGCGCCAAACTGTCTGCGCCTCGAATCTGCGGCAGCTCGCGCTCGCCAACCAGCTCTACGCGCAGGATTTCGACGCCTGCTATGCGCCCGCCGCGCAGGATTTTTTCACGCTCGACGCGCGGCGCTGGTTCGGCGTGCGCGACAACCGGGGGCGTTTTCAGCCGAAAGACGGCCCGCTCGTTCCCTATTTGAACGACGGGGGCGCGCTGCGGCATTGCCCGGATTTCGACCCGAAAACGGGGTTCGATTTGGGAACGGGGGGATTTGTTTACAACTACCTTGCGGTCGGCGGGCGCGTGTGGCGCGAGGGGTATTGCGAAGAGGCTTTCGACCGGGGGGCGAGCGAGAGCGACATCGCCCGTCCCGCCGAAACCGCCATGTTTGCGGACGGCGCGTTGGACACCGGCAGCGCCGGAGGATTGGTGGAATACGGGTTTCTCGAACCGCCGCCCGCACTCACAGCCCGTATTCCCGGCGCGTTCGCGCTCGACCCGTCCGCGCATTTTCGGCATCACGGTCGGGCCGATGTCGCGTTCGTGGATGGTCACGTTCACGCCCTGCTCCGTGCGCTTTCCGTCGCGCGCAGCGGGGCGTATCCCAACGCGAACCCGCAGGCCAATGGCCTCGGCTGGTTCGGCCCGACGGAAGGCAAGACCTACTATGACCCCGACTGACCCGACGCCGGTGCGCGCCTGTTTCTGCCACGCGCGCGCCTTCGCCGAACTCCGCGTTCTCGCCCTGCGTTTCGGCTGGACGACCGTCGCCGACATCACGCAGGCGACGGGCTGCGGGAGCGGCTGCGGTCTGTGCCGCCCCTACCTCGCGCAAATGCTGGCGACCGGCGAAACCGCCTTTGCCGTTCTGCCAGTCGAAACAAGTGGCTGAGTTGGGGCGCTGCTTGCCGCGCCCTGCATTCCCATTGCCGCGCCTCGTCCTGTAATTGTGCGCCCTATCGCTTAGGCTGCGCCCGCTTCAGGAAGAGGTTTCAGCAAACTTTCCCCTCCCCCGCAAAATACGGCAAACTGAACGGCTTTCGCCGCCCTTGCTACTCCGGGCGAACGGCGGGCGGGATGGCAAACAGATCGTGCAGCACGAGCGTGGCAATCGGATCGCTGCCGATGTGAGGCAGCAGGTTGAATGTCGTTACGACCAGGTCGCCCTTGCCGATGGGCAGACGCGCCACGAGCGCGGCGGGGTTGTGCAGCCAGCCGACGAACAGGCCGCCCAAGATGTTCTCCTGCAATGGCCCGGTCAGGACGCGCTCCGGCACAATCGGTTGAAACTCAAAATCGAAGCGCAGCGTGTCCGGCAGGGACGGAAAGAACTCCGGCACGAACCACGTCTTCGAGGTACACCAGTCGCCCCACCAGCCGTTGGTATTGCGCTCCAAAAGCCGGACGCCCAGCCCGCTGGCAATCGTGACGCTCCGCGTATGTGTGGCGACCAGCACGGCCTTGCCGCCCTGATGCAGAAACGCGGAAACCGTTGGATCCCACCGCGTGACCAGGCCGACCGCGCCCGGTTCCGGCTGCGACACGACGCGGCAGCCGATGCCCGTCAGCATCGAAGAGAGGCCGATGCTCTGGCCGATGGGGTCGTGCAGCCAGACGGTTTTGCCTTTGCCGATAGCGCGGCGGTTGGCCGGAACGAAAACGATGTTCTGCGTCGTGCGGGCGATGACCGTTCCGTCTGCGTCCAGCAGGGCGAGCCGGATTTCGTACTTCGAGGGCCGCTCCACCGGCGGCGCGGTGATCCAAATCTGCCCGACCGCATACGATCCGAACGACGGCTCCGACTCCAGGCCGTGTCCCAGACGCACCGGCTCCTCGCCGCCCAGCGTCTCGCAGCCTTCCACCTCCCAGACAATTTTGCCGTTTCCGACCGCCCGTCCGCTGAAGCATGAAAACGTCAGCGAAAGCGCGGCGGTTTCGCCCTCCCAGAAGGCCGTGCGCGGGCTGAGGCGCGGAATCAGAATGTCCTGCGCCTGCAAATCTTTCAGGCGATGGTGAAACACTTTCGGGTTGCGGCCCATGTCCAGCAGACCGTTGCATTCCCAGTTCAAGTCGGTGAATTCGGTAATCACATACCCGCCGACCTCGGAATGACGGCGCATCTCCTCGATTTCCCACTTCAGCGACAGCCACTCCTGCTCCTGCGAGGCGTCGGCAAGCGCGTTATAGTCCGGGAAAACTCGTCCCAGCTCCTGCTTCTCGAAGCGCTCCAGGACGCGGTTCGGGCGCACCGCCCCTTCGCCGGTCTTGAACCAATAAGGTTCGCCGCCCTCGGCCTCGATGATGTTTTCGACGCGCGGCAGACCCCAGTTGCCGAACTCGGAAATCAGCAGCGGCTCGTTGCGGGCGCGCTCGGCATCGCCATAGCCCGTGTACGTTCCGGCTTCGCGCCCGATAAACGCCTGCATCCACTCGGCGAAATCCTCGGCCTGATCGGGAATGTTGAAATAAACGTGGTAATCGTCCAGGTCGCTGACGACGTGAAAGTTGGGAATACAGGCCGAATTGTCCACGATCAGCCACGACTTTGCCAGGTCTTTGGCCCATTTGTAGGTGGCGGCCAGCCAGCGCCGCTGCTCGCCGTCGTTCAGGTCAATGCCCCAGGACTCGTTCATAATTGAGGCGACGACCAGGCAGGGGTGGCTGGCGTCGCGCTGCCACATCGCCTCGAAGGTCGCTTTGGCTCTGGTTCGGAAGGCGTGCGAAAGCTTGGCCCCGTTGGGAATCTCGTACCAGACCAGCAGCCCGATCTCGTCGCACAGGTCGAGATACGATTCGGTGGGAACCTTGATGTGGCAGCGCATCAAATTCAGGCCCATTTCTTTGGCCTTCAGGAACTGGTCGCGCAGGTAGTCTTCCGAAGGCGGCGTATAAATCGTGCGCGGGTAAAACGCCTGATCCAGCGCGCCAATCAGGAAAATCGGCTGGTGGTTGAGCCAGACTTTGCCCTCTTTGGCCTCGATTTTTCGCATTCCGAACCGCTGCGGGATCGCGTCCACAACCTCGCCGTCCTGCTCCAGGGTAATCAGGGCGCGGTAAAGTTCGGGCGAGTCGGGACTCCAGAGCCGGGCGCTCGGAACCGCAAACGTGGTTTCCAGGCGCAGACTGCCGTCTTCCCCAACCATCGCGCGGTCAATCGGGAGCGTAATCGTCTCGATCCGGTCGGCCCCGCGCGGCGCGTCAATCGAAATACGCGCTTTCCAGTCGTCGCCCAGCGCGGTCTGAAATCCCGTTATGTCCACCGAAACCAAAGCCGCGCCCGCGTCAATGTCGGGAAGGAAGGCGGCGCGGGCGATGTTTTGCGGCGCGCGGGCTTCCAGGCGAACGCTTTGCCAGATGCCGCCGATGCTGGTGTACCAGCTTTGCTTGCCGTGCGGAATTTCGGCGAACCGGATGGTTTCCCCGTTGGGCGCGAGGGCGTCTTGATCTACCGTCGCGTCCGTGACCCGCACCAGAACCGTGTGCATTACAGACAGCCCGTAAGCGTGCAGGGCGCGCTCGATGGGAAACGCAAAGGGCGTGTAGCCGCCCTCGTGCGCGCCGACGGCGATGCCGTTGACCCAGACTTCGGTGAAATAGTCAACGGCCCCGAAGCGCAGCAAGACTTGCTGGCCCTCGAAAGCGGCGGGAACGCTGAACGTCCGCTCATAGATGGCGGTTCCGGCCCGCCCGCGCAGGTCGGGGCGCTGGCTTTCCCAGGGAGCGGGAACCTGAATTTGCTGCGGCGTTTCGTCCCCGAACTGAAAAGTCCAGGTTCCGTCGAGCGAAATCGAGGGCCGCAGGGCGTGGTCAAGCGCGTTATCGGAAGCGAAGGGTAATTCGGTTGTCGGGTTGGCCGTCATCGTCATGGCAAATCCTTGCAAGAGTTGGAAATGGCGTATTGGGGAACGAGGATTTCCGCGTTCTTCCTCCTATACGCCCTTGATTTTCAAAAAGTTGAACGCCTATTAGCCGCCCGAAAAGGAAAATCGCGCTGTGTGGGAGAAGAAAATAGGAAGCGTTCCGCCAAAAAAGCGCGCTCGCTCGCGAGCAGGCAGGAATTTCGCCCGGATGCGGGGAATTCCAGGCTGCGCCGCCCGGAAATAGAGAAGGGGAACGTATCAAATCGTCCGCTTTCTTGTCCTCATGGTTAATCTTTTCTTTTGTCTCCGCTTCGCCCTTTTGAATGGAAAGGAGCGCGTTATGGAAGCCTCGCCGCTTTCCGCGCCAGCGCCCATACTGCTTGTCGTGGACGATGACCCGCTGATCACGGATTTGTTTCGCCAGCGGATGACCAAGCAGGGGTTCACGGTTTGGACTGCCGCCAGCGGCGCGGACGCGCTGGCGCAAATTCAGGCCCAACCCGAAGCGGTCGCCCTGGTAATTACGGACATGACGATGCCGGAAATGGATGGCCGCGCGCTCGCCGAAGCCCTGTTCCGTCTGACGCCGGACGTGCCGGTGTTGATTTCAACCGGCCACGATGCGGGCGAGAGTCTGGCCTCCGCGCCGCCCAACGTGGTCGGCGTCGTGCAAAAACCCTTTCAAAAACAAGTCCTCGTCCAGCACATCCGTGAAATTCTTCGACTCGCCCCGACGCCCTGATAGAAATACTTGTCGGAAGATTCGGCGCTTTTATTTAGGCGAGGGGTTCGGTGGCGAGGGTATCGAAACTCAGGGCGTCCGGGGCGTTGGCCTGCAGGCGAAAGAAGCCCGCCGCGGCGATCATCGCGGCGTTGTCGGTGCAAAGGACGGGCGGCGGCGCTACCAGCCGCAAGCCTTCGCGCGCCGCCATCGCTTCCAATGCCGCCTTCAAACTCCGGTTCGCCGCCACGCCGCCCGCTACGCCGATCACCCTGACGCCCGTCTTGCGCGCCGCCCGCCGCAGTTTTTCCGTCAGGACGTCCACGATCGCCGCCTGATAACTCGCCGCCACGTCCGCAGGGGCGGTTCGCCCCCCGTCTTTCGCGACGAAACTTCGCAGAGAGGTCTTGACGCCGCTGAAACTGAAGTCCAGACTGTCGCCGAGCCAGGCGCGCGGGAACGCGACGCGGGCCGGGTCGCCGATTTCGGCCAGGCGCGCGATGTTAGGGCCGCCGGGGTAGGGGAGGTCGAGCAGCCGCGCGCCCTTGTCGAATGCCTCGCCCGCGGCGTCGTCGCGCGTGCCGCCGAGCAGCTCGTAGCGCCCATGCCCGGCCATGCGAACGATCTGGGTATGCCCGCCGGACACGATCAGGACGAGGAGCGGGAATGAGTCGGCGAGGTCGGGCGCGGCGAGGAACGTGGAATACACATGGCCTTCGAGGTGATGGATGCCGACGAGGGGTTTATGCAGGGCGTAGGCGAGGGCTTTGGCCGCAGACACGCCCACGAGCAGCGCGCCGAGCAATCCGGGCCGGTTCGTGACCGCGAGCGCGTCGAGGTCGCCATAATCCATGCCCGCCATCGCGAGCGCTTCCTGCACGACCGGCAGCATCCGTTCGACGTGCTTGCGCGAGGCCACTTCCGGCACGACCCCGCCGTATTTGGCGTGCAGGTCGGCCTGGCTGGCAATGATGTTGGCGCGAATGACGCGGCCCTCGGCGACAATCGCCGCCGAGGTCTCGTCGCAGCTCGTTTCGATCCCAAGAACGTTCATCGTAGGATTAGCATACCCGGAACGTTCCGCTTTTTTGTTTTCGCCGCGTTTCGAAGGGGGGTGCGACCGGCTCCTTGCCCGTGCCGCTCGGAGCGTAAGTTGGGCAAGCGCAATTCCAAACCGCGAAATCAACGCAGGCGTTCCTGATAGACTTGATACAGGCGCTGGCGCAGGGCGCGCAGGATGGCCTGATAGTCCGCCGTGTTGATGCCGTCGGCCCACATCACGACCGCGTTCTCGCCGTTGTCGGTGTAATAATTTTTACGAATCGCGACCTGTCGAAAGCCGTATTTGGCATACAGCGCTTGGGCGGCGCGGTTGCCTTCCCGAACTTCGAGCGTGGCGCGCGAAGCTCCCCGAAAAATGCCTTCCTGCAAAATCGCCTGCAGCAGACGCTCGCCAATTTTACGGCCCTGCTGCGTCGGGTCTACGGCCAGCGTCGTCAGATGCGCCTCGTCCATGATGACCCACTGCCCGGCAAAACCGACGACTTCCTGTCCGATGCGCGCCACCAGATAGCAGGCCGCCCGGTTCGACAGCTCGGTCAGGTAAGCGGTCGGGAACCAGGGGGTGGGAAAGCACCGCTTGTCAATCCGCTGCACCGCCTCCAGATCGGCGCGGCGCATCGGTTCGATGGACACTGGGTCTACAAGAATCGCCATACCTTCCTTACGTTTCCTTCACGCGAATTCCCCATCGGGTTAAGACGAAATAGGGTAGCATAATCGGCAACGCTTGTCAATAGGTTGAGTCCTCTTTCGGAAGTTACGGTTTTGGCGTTCTGGAGGGCGCGCGGTAAGAAAGGAACAGACGGCGCGTGAGCCAGACCGCGCCCGCGACAATGGGCAGCAGGGCGACCGTGCAGACCCAGAAACCGGGCGAGTTAAGCGCGAAACGCGCGCGAAGCAGAACGCCGAATTGCCCCAGCAGCATCAGTCCGAGCAGCCGGGCCGTATCGCCGCGCGGCGCGTTTTCAATACTCGCTTCCGGGGTGCGCGCCCACCGCAGCAGGGCGACCGGCAGGGCGAGGGCGACAAGGATAAGCAAAACAACCTGCAGGTTTGTTGACACCGGCCCGCGCTCCTCATTCTAACAGCGTCAAAACCCATTCGAGACAATTGAGCCGGGCCGCTTGTTTCAACCGGCAGTTCGCGGATTGCCACTGCAACCGCCTCTCAGTACGCCGCGCCTGCGCCTTTTTCCTTTTCAAATGCTTGACAGGAAAGCGCGGCGCAGGGTAGACTGAGCGCAATTCCATAACCGAAGCCCCCCGCGCTCGCCTTGAAAAGCGCGGGGGCGACAAATCAGCCTTCGCAGGCTTTGGTCTGCGGCGCTGTTTGTCGCCCCCGCGCTTTTTTGTTGTTTCACCGGGCGAAGGATCGGCGTTGGAAAATCTACCTGCAAAGGATTTGAAACCGCATAGAAACAAACGTTCTCACTTCAGAAGACCTGGACGCTTTCGCGCAGACCGGCTATGTGCGGGTTCGCGAAGCCCTGACCGCGTCCTACGTGGAACGTGTGCAGGAAGTTATCTGGACTCAACTGCGGGAAAAAGCGGGCGTGATACGCGACGACCCCGCAACGTGGAAAACCGAATGGGTCGGCATTAACAAGGAAATGCTCGACCGGGCGGCCCGTCCCGAAATCACGCCCCGACTGCAAAACGCGGTAAACCAACTGCCGGGAGAAGGAACCTGGAAGCCGCTGAAGACGCTGGGCGGACTGCTGATGACGATGCCGGGGCAGTATACCGGCCCCTGGGAGGTTCCCGCGCGCCTCTGGCATACGGATAACGACCCCCATATGTATCGCAGCAATCTGTCTGAGTTGATGCTTTTCACTTTCTACGCGATGGTCGCTCCGCAGGGCGGGGGAACGCCGGTTCTGGCCGGCTCGCCGTCGCTCTTCGAGAAATATTACGCCGACAAGGAAGCGCAAGGAACCGAAGAATTTCCGCCGTTCGACAATTGGCATCCCTATCTTGCGGAACTTACCGGGCGGGCGCCGCGAACCCGCACAGCGCTGGACTGGCTGGAAAAACCTGAAATTGTGCATGGCGTGCGAACGCAGGTAGTGGAACTGACCGGCGAACCTGGCGAGGCTATCCTGTGTCACCCGGCGATGTATCACGCCGTCGCGCCGAACACGTTGGCTTCGCCGCGTATCATGCGACGCACAAACTTTCGTCGGAAGCGGTGACCTTGCCGTGAAGACCGGGTTTGCGGACAGCGCAGGCGAGACAGGAATAAAGTCGCCATTACGGAAAGAAGGAATGTCCCTCTCCGGCAAATAGAAGCCGACGGACTTGACAAACGCAGTCCCGCGCGTCCATAATATAATTACTTTCTGAAAAGGACGCTAATGCCGTGCGTGACCACAGCCAGAAAAACTTTCGATTCGGCGAGGCGTCGCCAGTGTCGGTTGATACCGGACACGGCGGCCTTCCGCTGTGTCGTCTGGCCCGCCGCGCTCGCCCCTAGCGCGCCGCGAGCTTTTCAGCCCGACTTGCAGCAAACGCCGCTCTCCCAGTTATCATTGGAGAGTGGCGTTTTTGCGTTGCCTTCTATTCCTGCATCTGTGTAGTAGGCAGAGGTGAAACTACGGGGCATGCATTTGAAACTGGAAGCGGAGTAAGCGATGAACTATATGATAGGAGTGAAGAGCAAGTGGACAATCACGGATGAAGACTTCGTCGCTCTCCTTCGTACACGCTGGTCAGAAGTGACCTCTCGGTTTGAAGTTAATGAGGATAGTCAATCTTTGTGTTGGTGGCTGGTCGTATTGCCTGGCGGCTTCGTCGAGGGCGCTCTTTTTCAGAATGGACAAGCAATATTTCTCGACGGGGATTAGGAATATTGCCTGGAATTTGCGTTATGGTTTCGCGCTCAAGTCCCCGATAAAGTCAAAATGGTATTCTTGGATGAAGGCTACAATTACCACATCGAGTTAAACAAAGAGGCGACCGCGCTGGATATTGAAAGGAGTTTTTCCTGAGACACGACCTCAAAACGTGTAGGCTGTGGAACCCGCGCGGCGCACAACCGAATTTGAGCATGGCGAGGCAGCGCCCTGAATGTTGAATGCCGAACGCCCTTATCCGAATTCAAACCTGACCTGATTTAATCTGGAGAACCCTACCCATGAGCAGCGTCGCCCACGACGAACTTTACGACCTGCGCCACAGCACGGCGCACCTGATGGCCCAGGCCATTGGCGAACTTTATCCCGGCGTGCAGTACGCCATTGGCCCGCCCATCGAAGACGGGTTCTACTACGACTTCGATTTCCCCCAGGCGGTCAAGGAAGAAGACCTGGAGCGGATCGAAGACAAGATGCGCGAGATTTCCGCGCGTGACCTGCCGATTACGCGCGAGGAAATGCCCCGCGACCTGGCCCGCGACTTCGAGCTGTCCGAGAACCAGCCGTACAAGGTCGAGCTGATTGACGACCTGCCCGAAGGCGAAGTGATTTCGTTTTACCGGCAGGGCGACTGGGTAGACCTGTGTCGTGGCCCGCATGTCGCCAGCACGGGCCATCTCAAGCACTTCAAACTGCTTTCGACGGCGGGCGCGTACTGGCGGGGCAGCGAAAAAAACAAGATGCTCACGCGCATTTACGGCACGGCCTGGCATTCGCGCGAGGAACTCAAAGACTATCTCGAACGCCTGGAAGAGGCCAAAAAGCGCGACCATCGCAAACTCGGCAAAGAACTGGGCCTGTTCGTGTTCGCCTCAGAGGAGGTCGGGTCAGGCATCCCCCTCTTCCTGCCCAAAGGCGAGATGCTGCGGCATACGATGGAAACCTACGTCCGCGACGTCCAGACGCGCTACGGCTATCAGCACGTCTGGACGGGCCATCTGGTTCGCGAAGACCTGTATAAAAAGAGCGGCCATTACGAAAACTACGCCGACGTCATGTTTCCGCCGATGCGCGACGAGGACGCGGGCATTACGTACCGCCTCAAGCCGATGAACTGCCCGTCGCACATGACGCTGTTCAACAGCCAGTTTCATTCGTACCGCGACCTGCCGCTGCGTTACGCCGAGTTCGCCACGCTGTACCGCTACGAGAAGAGCGGCGAACTCAACGGCCTGACGCGCGTTCGCTCGCTCACGCAGGACGACTGTCACATCTTCTGCACCGAAGAACAGATCGAAAGCGAATTTTCGCTCGCCCTCGCCCTGATCCGCGAGGTGCTGAACCGCTACGGCTTTCACGATTACCGGGTTCGGCTCTCGATGCGCTGCGAGGAACCGGGCGGCAAGTACGTCGCCGACGACGACAAGTGGAACCGGGCGACCGACGCCCTGCGCCGCGCTCTGATCGCCAATGACGTTGCCTATTACGAGGCTCCGGGCGAGGCCGCCTTTTATGGCCCCAAAGCCGATTTTCAGACCAAAG
Source organism: Chthonomonadales bacterium (assembly GCA_038230115.1). Lineage (GTDB taxonomy): Bacteria > Armatimonadota > Chthonomonadetes > Chthonomonadales > Chthonomonadaceae > JBBRNU01. The sequence goes on from JBBRNU010000018.1 coordinate 11,837, forward strand.
ACGTCTTAGGGCGCGAATGGACGGCCAGCACGATCCAGGTGGATTTCATTCAGCCGTCGCGTCTGGGCTGCAAATACATTGACGAGGAAGGCAAGGAGCGGACGCCGGTCGTCCTGCACCGGGCCGTCACGGGGTCAACCGAGCGGTTTATGGGCCTGCTGATCGAGCAGTACGCGGGCGCGTTTCCGTTCTGGCTCGCCCCGCAGCAGATCGCACTGATCCCGATTGCCGACCGCCACTACGCCTACGCCGCCGAGGTCAGCAAGGCGCTGCAGGCGGCAGGGTATCGCGCGGTCGTAGATGACCGAAACGAAAAAATGGGCAAGCGCATCCGCGAGGCCGAACTACAAAAAGTCCCGGTCATGCTCATTCTGGGCGACAAGGACATCGAAAACAACACGGTGAGCGTGCGACGACGGGGCGAGGGAGAGTTAGGGGCCATGAGCCTGGAACAAGCCCTCGCGTATTTCCAAGAACTGCACGACGCCTGAGCGTCCTTCTGTGACGCTCGCGACGGAAACCTCCTGAAAACCGAACGCGGCCCGAAGCGGAATTTTCGTTTCCGCTTCGGGCCGCGTTTGCGTAACGGCGGCTCTTCGTCGCGATAGGTTTGATTGCTGATGCAGGCGGTCTGCCATCTCATCCCTCGCGTGGCGCTGAACACGGGAAACAACAGGGCGGCGATAGCGGCGATAAAGACGATCAGTTCGACCAGCATAGAGCCGCTTCGATGCTGCCTTGCATGGCGCTATTCTTCCAGACCAAGCGTTTTATAAACCTGAACAGTCCGCTGGTTCGGCATCATCCAAGACTACCAGTTGACGATGGACAGCCCATCTACTTCGTTGAAGTGTGCGTCTCGTGTCGCCATAGTCAGCCCATAGGATAATGCTGTCGCTGCAATCCAAATATCATTATCCGGGATCATCTTGCCTTTGGCGCGCAGCGACTCCTTAATCACGCCATATTGTCGGGACGTGTCCGCATCACAGACAAGAACGGTATTGCTTGCAGCGAACGCATCCGCCCGCGCCACATTCTCGGCAGCCCGCGCTGACTTTCTCGCCCCAAAATAGAGTTCGCCCAAAACTACGCTCGAAAGAAATACGGCGTCGGCATTGCTGAACGCATGAAGGACGACCGTCTCACCCGCAAAAAGCGCAATCACGATGTTGGTGTCCGGCAGAAATCTACCAGCCATGTGCGTCTACCTGCTCACAATCGGCTTCGATGGCGGTTTGCATCTGTGCGAGTTCTTCCGCAGGAATAGTTCCCGCAAAGGCGAGCAGAGAACTGCCTTTGACGCCTTGCGGCTGCGTGATGGAGAGGATACGGGCGTAATCGAGTACTTGACGCTGCTGTGCGGCGGGAAGAAGCGCGAGATGGCGATGCAGTTCCTGTTCAATACCGGGATTTATCATCTTGATGGTCTCCACGAAATGTTGGCGTACCCTGATTGTACTCCCTCTTTCCAGGCCGCGCAAGTCCTGCGGCGGCTTGTCAACTTCCTCCATCGCAGCAAGTTCTCGCTGCCGGATCAAGGCTTGGCGGCGGAAGCCTTCTGAAAACCAGTTGCGGCCCGAAGCGGACTTAACGTTTCCGCTTCGGGCCGCGTTTACGTAACGGCGGCTCTTCATCGCGAAACGCCGATTTTCTCGCCGAACCGCGCCGCCTGCTTCTACCCTGACGGCGGGTTCGCGCCGCGCAAGCGCCCTCAGGAACCTAGCCGCCGAGCGTGGACGCGATGTAGTTGATCTGGCCTTCGTGGTAGGCCATGTTCCAGTAAGGGTAGGCGATGATCTGCGCCAGCGTCATCGGCCCCCACGGCAGCGCAATTTCCGTTTCGAGCGCGTCGTCGGGAACGGCGCGCGTTGCGGCAACGACCTTCGCGACGCTGGCCTGCAAAAGCGACTTAAGTGCGTTCCAATCCTGCCGCAGTTCCGCTTTGGCGCTCATAAACGCCGCCATGTCGTAATTTGCCGGAAAAACGCGGGTCTGGAGCAGGTCGGCAGTGGTCCCGTTGAGCAGCGCGCATTCGGCCACCATGTCCAGCGCCGTGCGCGCTTCGGGCGTGGAACTCCAGTCGCGTTTGTCGGCAGGCAGACGCAGCAGCGCGGCTTCCAGATCGGAAGCGGCTTTCGGCGTCGCTTTCGCGAAAAACGCCTGCAAATGATCGGGCATATCGGTTCTCCTCGTAGAATAGTCAGGTTGCCAGCATAATGATCATGAGTGGGCGGGGCGGGACTGGTCGCTTCCTGCAGCGTGACGGCTCGCAGGAAAGCGCCAGCCCCAGTACCCGGAAAATCAATTACTGCCCGGCACGGCCCAGTAGACATAATCCGTGTCTACCGTTTCGCCGCCTAATTGGTCTACCAGCAAGGCGATCTGTCCCCGATGGTAGGAAGCGTGACCAAGCAATTGAACGATCTGTACTTCGGTAGGCAGGCTGTAGCGCTCACCGTCCGCTTCGGTGAACTCGAAATCCTGCGCCAGTTGGTCGTCTCCGAGGCGCGCGAGATAGTCCGTCCATTGGCTTTCCAGGGCGGCGAAACGGGGGCGCAGCGTGGCGAGATCACACCGCTCGTCCCGCCAGGCGACCTGGTTCTTGCTGTCCCGCGCCATGAAATCCAACCAGTTCTCGCGGCAGGCCGCCAGGTGACCGGCGAGCGTCACCGCCTGTTGAAAACGGTCCTCGCCCCGGTTCGCATCAGGAACCGATTCGAGCATGGCGAGCATCTTGGCGTTGCAGTCTTTTTCGTGTTCGTACAACATACGGTAACGTTCGAGCAGCGACATCGGAAACGTCTCCTTCATGGGGTAGGGATGATTAACCGTCAGGATAAGCCCGACAGCCCTCTACCAAAGAAAGTTCGCTTCGCGCTGTCTAGAATCCTTCCGCTTAGCAAATAAATGTGGAAATTTATTTACTGTCTTTTGTCTCTGCCGCCGACAGCGTGACACGCCCTTCCGCTCCCAAGGGGGTGGCGTCGCGATACCAGTAGTTGATTTCGTCTTGCCGGTAGGTCGCTGTCGGTTTGAGGGCTTTGACATGTCTATCGGCAAATAGATAGTTCGACAGGCCGGTATGTCCGGTGAATAAGCAATCGGAGTAGCAGTGGATATTATCGCCGAAGGGAGCGCCGTCACGGGCGATATCCACGACAAAATCGCTGTAAGGCAGGCGCGCGATTTCGACAACCGCGATGCATTCCGCCGGGTGGACAATGGCGGCCATTTTGACGCCTGGTGAGAGATCGTTGCCGAATATCCCGGAGCCGGTGGCATAGCGCGCCGGGGGCGTCAGGGGCAGGGGGTAGTCGCGAGGATTCAACGCCCTGTTGGCGGCATAAGAAATGGGGAACTTCGGGTCTTGAGAAAGCGTGCGGTTGTCGGGGTTTGCCGGGCAGCGCATCACTTCGATGTTTTGCAAGTAGGGCGCTATCGCTGACCGCCAGGAATTCTTTTCAAAATCGCCTGCCTGCTGGCTGCCTAGCGGCTCGAAACGATAGTTGGGGTACGTTGCATCGAAGTCCTGCAAATATAGCGCGAGAGCGTTTCCGATTTGCCGCTGATTACTTACGCAGAAGGTCTGCCAGCCCTTTCGTCGCGCGCTGCCGAACACGGGAAACAACAGGGCGGCGATTACGGCGATAATAGCGATCACGACAAGCAGTTCGACCAGCGTAAAGCCGTTCCGAGGCTGACCTTGCATGGCATTATTCTTCCAAAAACCGCGCGTTCAGTCAATACAAACGTTTGGCTGGTTCGGCGTGATCCGATGTTACCAACTGGCGACGGACAGCCCGTTTACTTCGTCTAGATGCGCGCCATGCACGCACACATGCTCACAATCGGCTTCGATGGCGGTTTGCATCTGTGCGAGTTCTTCCGCAGGAATAGTTCCCGCAAAGGCGAGCAGAGAACTGCCTTTGACGCCTTGCGGCTGCGTGATGGAGAGGATACGGGCGTAATCGAGCGCTTGACGCTGCTGTGCGGCAGGGAGAAGCGCGATGGCGATGTAATTCCTGTTCGATGCTGGCATTTATTATTCGGTGGTTCTCCGCGAAGGTTGGCGTACCTTGATTGTACTCCTTCTTTCCAGACCGCGCAAGTCCTGCAACGCCCAGTCAATTTCATCCGCCGAAGCAAGTTCTTGCGGCTGGATCAGGGGTTGGCGGCGGGCGCAAGGACGAGCAGCGTGACGACGCGCGCTTTACCGCCCGGCCCGCGCGCGATGAGACGATAGCCGCCGTTCGCGCCGGTCACGTTCCAGACGGCCTGAAAATCTTTGTCGCGGAGGGCGCGGGACAGGTCTCCCAAACGCGCGAACGGGATTTCGCGGTCTGCCCAAACGAACCCGGTGATCCAGACGATTCGATCTTGCTTATCGGCCTGAAATGCGACCGTCGCGAAGTCCGAAGTTTTCAGCGTCCAGGCTTCTTTTCGTCCGCCTTCCGTTTCTTCCTTTTCCCCTTTCTGGCGCTTTTCACGCGCGTCTGTTTCCGGCTTGCCCGGCTTCGTCTGCGTTTCGCCGCCGAGTGGCTGCCCCAGTCGCCGCAGGCTGGCATGGGCCGCGTCGAGCGTCATGTCGACCCGAATCGCGGCGAGCGTCGGCGTTCCCGGCTTGACCCGCTGCGCGCCCGCGATGACTTGTCTTGAGGTCAGGCCGAAGATCAGGGCCGCGCCCAACGTTGAATGCAGCCAGGGAGACGCAATGATTGAATTCAACCGTTTCGCCTGCATCGTATTTCCTTTTTCCTTTGCTGTGGCGTCTGAAAAATAAAGCCCGTGAAACAACGCCAGCCTCCCGTTTCGAGCAGGGAGGCTGGCGCTGGACAGGCTGAGAACGATTTTTACAGATCGCCGTCGAGGGCATAGTTGTTGGCGAGGATGCCCAGGTCGAGATTGTCCACGCTGTTGTCGCCATTGAAGTCGGCGCGGGCGTCGAAGTTGCCGTCGCCGGTCGAGGAAGCGTAGGCCGCAGCGAGAATACCTAAATCTAGGTTATCCACGCTGTTGTCGTTATTGGCGTCGCCGCCGAGCAGAGTGGCGGTCAGGGCCGGGGCCACACCGGTCGTCAAGTCCAGCACCACGTTCTTCGCCAAAAATTTCGGGCTTTTGACGTGGACGATGTAGTTTTTGACCGGGACGCTCGCCAGACTGAACGCGCCGGTCGCGCCGATCATCGCCGTGCGCGTAAACGGCGGGCAGCCATCCACCGGGCGGAACTCGAACGTGACCGGCTGCGGGGCGGCGTCGGCGACCAGTTTTTCCAGCC
>JBBRNU010000019.1:0-16920 GCA_038230115.1 Chthonomonadales bacterium
CGGAGTTCGTTTTCTTCCAGCCATGCCTGGAACATCAGCACATTCCAAAGATAATACTGCCAATTACGCCTGCCCGACAAGTGTTCGGCCCATTTTTTTTCGACCAGCCCCGAATCGAGATAGCCTTCGCGCCGCAAACGGGCCGGGTCGAGCAGGGATTCGGCCCATTCCCGGAGCGGCCCGCGCAGCCAATCGCCGGTCGGAACCGCAAACCCCATTTTGGGACGGGCCATCAGAGACTTGGGCAGATACCGATACAAAACCTGCCGCAGCAGCCATTTGCCCTGCCCGTCGCGCACCTTCATGTGCAGCGGCAGCCGCCACGCAAACTCCACGACGCGATGATCGAGGAGCGGAACGCGGGCTTCCAGGCTGGCCCCCATGCTGGCGCGATCCACTTTGGTCAGAATATCGTCGGGCAGATACGAAACCGTGTCCAGAAACATCATGCGCTCGGTGAAATCGGGCAGGTCGGCCCACTGCGCGCGGTCGGTCAGCACGGTCGGCGGCTCGTGCGCGCCCACGGCCAGCGCTTCCGGCGCATCGCAATTCGACACCAGCGTCCGGTACATCGCCTCCGGGTCTTCGACGCCCAGGATGCTGGCGAACTTGGCGAGTTTCTCGCCGGGGTTGCGCTGCCGCGCGCTGGCGGGCAGCAGGAACCCGGCCCGCCGATACAGCGTGTCCCACGCTCCCGGCGAAACCATCGTCAGAATCTGCGCGGCCCCGGCGCGCAGCGGGCGCGGCAGCCAGCCGAATCGCCGCCAGAGCGCGCGGCCTATGAAATAGCGGTTATAGCCGCCGAAAAGCTCGTCGCCGCCATCGCCCGACAAACTGACCGTAACATGCCGACGCGCCAGCTGCGACACCAGAAAGGTCGGAATTTGCGAGGCGTCGGCGAACGGCTCATCGTACAGCGTCGGCAGTTTCGGGATCACGGCCTGCGCCTCGCGCGCCGAGAGATAAAACTCGGTATGCTCGGTTCCCAGATGCCGGGCGACAGCCTGCGCGTGCTGCGCCTCGTTGTAAGCGTCGTCGTGAAACCCGATGGAAAACGTCTTCACCGGGCGGTCGCTTTGCGCCTGCATCAAGGCGGTGAGAACGGACGAGTCCACACCCCCCGATAGAAATACGCCCAATGGCACGTCGGCCACCATTCGCAAGGCGACGGCTTCGCGCAGCAGGGCGTCCAACTGATCCGTCGCCTCCCGGTCGGAGCCGGTAAAGGGGTTCGCCGCGCCGTCCTCCGCCACGCCGCGCGCCGTCCAGTAGGGAACCGGCGCGGGCAGGGTCGGGCTTCCGGCGCGCAGGGGAACCGTCAGTATGGAGCCAGGCGGCAGTTTGCAAATATTTTTGTAAATGGTATACGGGGCCGGGACGTAACTGTGACGCAGCATCAGGGCCAGGGCGTCGCGATCAATGGCGGCGCAGAAATCCGGGTGGGCGCGCAGGGCTTTGAGTTCCGAGCCGAACAGCAGGGTCGGCCCGCTCAGGCCGTAGTACATCGGCTTGACGCCCAGCCGGTCGCGCACCAGATACAGCGTCCGCGCGTCCCGATCCCATAAGGCGAACGCGAACATCCCGACGAAGCGCGACACGGCTTCGGTCAGCCCCCAGCCCTCGATGGCCGCCAGCATCGCTTCGGTATCGGAATAGCCGCGATAGGCCGGAGCCAGCCCTTCCGCCGCCAGTTGTTCGCGCAGGGCCTTGAAATTATAGACCTCGCCGTTGAACGCGATGACGTAGCGGCCCGACGCCGACGTCATGGGCTGATGTCCGGCAGGCGACAAATCCACGATGGACAGGCGGCGAAATCCGAGCGCGACGCCCTGCGCGGCATCGGTCCAGACGCCCGCGTCGTCCGGGCCGCGATGCGTCAGCGTCGTCGCCATGCGCGTCATCAGCGCGCTCAGGGCGTCGTCGTCGAATTGGCGCGACCAATCCAGCAGTCCGGTCAGCCCGCACATCTACAGTTTGCTCCTGCGGTCAAGAACGGTCGTCATGGCCTGCGCTCTTTCTGCGGTCGGGATACCTCGTAGGGGCGCTGCTTGCCGCGCCCATGCTGCGGCGTATGACGGCGAGGGCGCGGCAAGCCGCGCCCCTACCTGTTCTGCACGGTATCAGGGCAAGGCGGCATTGATTTCCTCACGGAAATTGGCGATTACAGCCCGAACAGGCCGGTCGCCAGCCGGAAGATAATCGCCGAATTGGTCACCGAGCGGAAGATGCTGTCGAAGCCGTTCTGGTTGCTCGACAGTTTTTCGGCCAGCACTTTGGTCGGAACCACGATCACGTCGCCGGGCTGCAAATTCCGCACCTTGTTTGCCGGGATCAGGCCGCCGCCCGCGTGGATGACGACGATTTTATCCTTTGCCGCGTCCGGCGCGAAACCGCCCGACTGCGACACATAGTAATCGAGATTGGCGTTGGGCCGGTATAGCACGCCGCGCCCGTTGACGACCGCGCCCACGACCTGCACCGTCGTCGGCTGTTCGGGAACCCGCACTACGTCGCCGTCCTGAAGCAGAATGTCGTCATTGCCGCCCGGATGCCGCAGCGCTTCGGTCAGGTCTACGGCGATGTTGCCGTTGGGAACGAGTTCTTTGGCGTTGAGCGTGCGCGGGCGCGACACCAGATCGTGCTGCGAGAGTTGATTGACGAGTTCGGCGGCGGCAGGGTTGGCGGCAGCGCCGCCCCCTGCGCCGGGAATGGCGAGCGCCGAAGAGCTGGCGCTGGCCGCGCCCGCCGCCTTGATGCGTTCCAGATCGGATTTGGCAAGCTCGCGCTTGTAGGAACTGTCGTTGATCAGGTCGCTCAACTGCCCGACGATGACGGCGATGTCGCGCTGGCTCGGCGAGGTCATCATGCTGGCGTCGCGGAAGAATTCGGCCCCGGACGGATAGGCTTCGGGGCGCAGACCGCCCGCCGCCCGCAGGGCGTCGCTCAGGCGCATTTGCTTGCTGTTCAGGATGATCGGGCCGGGACGACCGACCGCGCCGCTGACAGTAATCGTCTGCACGCGGTCAATAAAGCCGCCGGTTCCCTGCACGGTCACGACGTCGCCGTCTTCCATCTGCACGTTGTCGCCCGGCGCGCACCGCCCGCGCGAGTCGAAGGAAGCGACGACCATCTTCACTTTGGCGTCGGGGCCGTCAATCGGCTTGCGGGCGTGGGCGACCGAAACGGTCGGGGCCGCGCCGGGCCGAAAGCCGCCCGCGTTCTGGATCAACTCATCCAGACGCATTCCCTCGCCGCGCGGGTACAGCCCCGGCGTCGTCACGGAACCCAGCACCGTAATCGTGTGATCCGGGTCGAAATGATCCTGGTCGTAGCGATAGACCGCGAGGGTATCGTTGTCCTGCAAAACGGGGTCGTTGGCATGGTCGCCATGCGACACCGCATACAGGTTCACATACTCCATGCGATACCTGCCGTCGCCGTCCTGATGCTGCAGCACGGCGCGCGGGAGCCACGCTTCCGGCATCGGCCCGCCGATTTTGAGCAGCAGGTCGCTGACGCGCATATTTTCGCTGAGTTCGTAGACGCCCGGTTTTTGCACCGGCCCGCGCACGGTTATCTTGCGCGACCCGGCCCAGGCCACTTCCTGCCGCGTGTAAATTTTCAGGCGATCCCAGCGCGTCAGCGCGAGGTTGGCCGTCGGGTCGCCGTTCAGCGCTTTTTCCAGGTCAATCGGAACCAGCGCGGTCGTGTTGTCGGTCTTCCAGTGATACAGTTCGGCCCGCGCGAGATAGGCTTCGGGCAGCGTCCCGCGCGCCAGGGCGATCAGGTCGCTGACACGCATTCCCGGCGTCAGGGCGTAATCGCTCGGCTGATCTACCGCGCCCTCGACGGTGACTTTGTTCGTGATGGTCGGGCGCAGCGAGAAAATATCTACGGCGTCGCCGTCGTACAGCGGAAAGCGGGCGACCTGCGGCTTGTCCTTGATGTCCACGTTTTTCAGGACGCGGGCCGCGCCGGGAACAATCGTGCTGACCTGGGCGTTCTGCACGACGCCCGACGCCTTGACGCCGCCCGCATAGCGCAGGGCGTCCTGAAGCGTTTCGCCGTCCGTCAGTTCGAACAGGGCCGGTCGGCGCACCTCGCCGCGCACGGCCACGCGCGCCTGGCTCGCCGGAATGTAAATCAGGTCGCCGGATTGCAGGGCCACGTCGCCCTGATCGCCGGTAATCAGGAATTTGTAAAAGTCGAGCGTGCCGACCAGACGGCCCGCCCGCCGAATTTCGATGCGCCGCAGCGACCCGTCCTCGGTCGGCCCGCCCGCCGCGTACAAAAGGCTGAAAGCTCCGGCGATGGCAGGGATCGTGTAGGAACCGGGCGCGAACGCCTCGCCGCCGACGGTGACGGAGATCGTTCGCGCCTCGGTCAGGCTGAGAGAAACGTCGGGGTTGTTGTACAAACGGCGCAGGCGGGTGCGAATATCGGCTTCGGCCTGCGCGAGCGTTTTGCCCAGCACGGCGACGCGGGCCATGCCCTCGATGTTCAGCGTTCCCTGCCGGTCCACGGTCACGGCGTATTCTCTGGCGGGCATCGTGGGCGAACTGTAGCGAATCGTCACGCGGTCGCCGATGGACAACTGATAGGTCGTCGGGACGGACGCAAGCACGTTGCGATACAGCGTGGAAATCGGGTCGGCGATGTCGCGAAAAGCGTCTACGGGGTCGTTGCTGCGGGTGAAGCGCGCGGCGTCGGCGTCATTGGCCGCGCCGCGCGAATTGTCGGCGCGCTCCTGGTTGATACGGGTTTGGGCGGCGCGGCTCGTGGCGTCCCGCGTATTGTCGGGCGGGGCAGTCGGCCTTTTGGCAGTGGACGCGGCGGTTCCGCCCAATCCGAGCAGAATCCGTTCGCGGCGCTGGCGCTCGGCAAGCGAGGCGGCGTCGTTGCCTTCTGCGTCGTCCTGGCCCGGAACCGTCTGCTGCCCGGTCATATCCGTATCGGGTTCCTGCGGCGGTCGGGCGCGGCTGCCATTCATTGTCCCGGCGTTTGCAGTGTCGCTGTTGGCGTCCCTGCCGTTCGTGTCATCGCCGCCATTGTTCGCGGGGTTGGCGTCGCCGTTATTATTGGGGTTACCAGCATTATTGCCGCTGAGGTCGGCAAGGGCTTTGGCGTCGCGGTTGTTGGCAGTCAGGGGATTGATGGGCGAGGGCGAGCGGTCACCGAAGTTGGCGTTCGCGCGGCTTGGATTGACCGGGGCGCGGCCCGCCATGAACTGGTTCGGGTCGCCGCCGTTCAAGCGCAGGTACGCGGCGCGGCGAGCCTCGATGCTGCGCCGCGCCCACTCGAAGAAACTGAAGCCGTAGACGGGAAGCGTTTGCCCGGCCTTGCCGACGCGCGGGTCGTCCGGTCGCGTCGTGTAGTCGCCGTAATCCGCTCTGGGGCGCGTGGTATCGCGCTTGCGAAGCCCGGCGCGGTCGTACAAGGCCGTGTTGTTGCCGCTTCCGTCCTGCGGGTTCAGCAGCACGAGCGGGTTGGTCGGCGGCAATTCGCGGGCGGGCGCAGACGGATTTTTCGAGCGGTCGGACTTATTGTAGGTATCCGATTTATCGGTTTTGTCCGTTCTGTCCACCGTGTTTTGCGCGCGGGCCGGGACGGACAGCCAGACCAGCGCGCCCGCGACAAGCGGCAGACAGCGAACGAAGCGGGCAAACGCTGGCGAGGCGGGCGCGCGATGGCGCTTAGGGATATGGGAGAACTTCTGTCGGTTCATGCGTCGTGATTTCCTCGCGCCTCGCAGCCTGCGAGGGCGTCCAAACTCCCCTGAATTCCGATCTGGCAGCGCGAAACCGAAGGCGGCGTGTCGTGTTGTCGGAATGGCCCGGACGCGCCGGAAATGTAACGGCGCGTCCGGCGCGCGGAATGGCGATTGGGAAACGGTTTTCGGCGGGGGGTCAGGGTGCGACGGGGGCGCGTATCCTGCAAAAACAACCTGGGCCTTAGTATAACCGATTTCGACGCAAATTTACAACGTCGGGCCGCGCGAATCCGGAAAAAACCGGCGCTGCCGGGGGATTCAACCTCCGACAGCGCCCGCGCCTGTCAGAACTTCTCTCACTTCCTGTGCAACGCTTCATTTGGAATACAGCCTCGCTGCGAACCGGAGCAGGGTTTGGAGGCCCGCGTGTCGAATAGAACCGTATTAAAGGACTTTGAAGCGAAAAGGAAGCAAAAAGAGTGGAAGCGAGAGGACGGAAACCGAACCGATGAAGGAAAAACTTGCCGCGCTGTACGCCCTGCAGCAAATGGACAGCGCGATGGACGCGCTGAAACGACAATACGGCGCGCTCGATGTCGGGCTGGCCGAAAAGGCGGCCTTCGATCAAGCCAAAGCCGCGCATCAGGAAGCCGACGCCGCTCTGACCACGACCACGACAGATGTGCGCGACCTGGAATTGGAACAGAAGGCCGTCGAGACCAAGCGTCAGGGGGAAGAAACCAAACTTTACAGCGGCAAAGTGCAAAACCCCAAAGAATTGCAGGCGATGCAGGACGAGGTGGAGATGCTGGGCCGTCAGCGCGTCCGGCTCGAAGAAAAAATGCAGGCGTTGATGAGCGATCTGGAAACGCGCCGGACGCGCGAGGCCGAAGCGCAGGCGGCGCGTAAGAAGGCGCAGTCGGCATTCAGCGCCAAAACCAAAGCCGCCAAAGCCGCCGCCGAAACCATCGCGACGCAGGCCCGCACGCTCGCCGGGCAGCGCAACGGCCTGGCGCACACGATTGACGCCGCCCTGCTGAAACGCTACGATGCCCTGCGCGCGGCCAAAGGCGGCGTGGCGCTCGCGGCTCTGGAGGACAGCAACGCTTGCGGCGGCTGCAAAATGGCCCTGCCTTCCAGCGTCGTGACCCGCGTGCGTCTGGGCGACGACATCGAAGTCTGCGACAACTGCCGCCGAATGCTGTGCGAAGCGCCGGTCAAGGTCGTCTGAAAAATTCACTTGAAAAATGTTTTCGCCGCCGGTTTGCAGCGCCATCGCCCTCGCGAAAATCGGAGGGCAAGCCTGCGCGAAACGGCGGCTGGGCGGGCGGGTTTGCCGGGTTGAACCTGGGGACGAGACAAATTTCGAGCGGGCGTCGGGACGACATCGAAAGACGCTATGGGAAAGCCCTCGAAACCAATTTGAAGGCGCGAAAGGCGATTGAACCAGCAATTATGACGACGACAGGGGCTTGGACGGCGCACGTGGACGGCGCGGCGCGGGGCAATCCCGGCCCGGCGGGGATCGGGGTTTTGATTGAAGACGCGCAGGGTAACGTCGTTAAAGAGATCGGCGAGCCGCTGGGTCGCACGACCAACAACGTGGCGGAATATTCAGCGTTTGTGCGGGCGCTGGAAGAGGCGCGAGCGCTGGGCTGCGCGCGGATTGCGGTTTTTACCGACAGCGAGCTGATGGCGCATCAGTTGAACGGGCGGTACGCCTGCAAAGCCGCGCACCTGCAGCCCCTTTTTCAGCGCGCCCGCCTGCTGATGAGTCAGTTCGAGGGCGCGACCGTGACGCACGTCCGGCGCGAACTCAACAAGCGCGCCGACGCCCTCTCGAACCTGGGCGCGGATCAGGTCGGCAAGTCAGGCTGATTGTTTTGTTTTTAGCCGCAAAGAGGCGCAAAGGACGCAAAAGGGGAAAGCGGAAACTCCGGTCGTTGTCGAAAGCGGGGCGACAGGCGGCGACGAAATGAATTTCTTCGCTTGGTGGCGTTCCGCCGTGTGTCCTTCGGACACGATGCCAATAGCGAAGAAGTCTTTGCTGAATTTCGTGTCCGAAGGCCACACAGCCGCAGGCTACACAGCGAAGAAAGTCATTTCGTCGCCCTCCGTCGCGCGCAACTACGCAACAACGCTTCCCCATGCTCAATCCTTTCAACGCGGGAGTCGCCTGCCGTCACGCTTGACAGGAATTGCGCGCATCGGATACACTAGGATTGTCTTGCCTCGCCGCGCTGCGAGGGCGAAGCGCGTCGCCGCCTTTGCCCCCGGCGTCCCGCTTGCGATTTTCGCGCCTGCGCTCCAAAAAAAGTCACTTGCTGCGCGCCGCGTCTCGTCCCGATTACGCCCGTTTCCATTTCCATTCCGTCTTCTCGGTCTTCCGATGATTTTCCGGGTTCGCCATGCGGCGCGCAGACTGGTCTTCGCGTCCGCCCTCGCAGGAGCGCGCTTATGTCCGATGGCCTCGTCCTTGCCGAAGGCAGCCTCATTCACAACGAGTATCGCGTCGTCGGGCTTATCGGCGGCGGAGCCATGTCCCGCGTTTATAAAGTCGAACATATCGCGCACGGCACGACACATGCCCTCAAGCAGCAGATGGACGCCAGCTATCATCAGGAGGAACGCTCCGAGTTGATGGCCGAACTCGCCCTGCGCGAGGCCCGCCTGCTGGAATCGTTGTCGCACCCGTTTCTGCCGCGCGTGACCGATTTTTTCCGCGAAGATGACGTCATTTACCTGGTAATGGATTTCATCGAGGGCCACAACCTCAAAGTCCTGCTCGACGCCAACACGACGCACGGCATTGATATTCCCCTGGCGCTCAACTGGGGCGTGCAGATTTGCGACATCCTGACCTATCTGCACAACCAGAAGCCGCCGATTATTTTCCGCGACATCAAGCCCGCCAACATCATTCGCCGCCCGGACAATACGATTTGCCTGGTGGATTTCGGCATCGCGCGCGAGGTTCGCAAGGGGGCGGCGACGGATACCGTTGTCTTCGGCAGCCCCGGCTACGCGCCCCCGGAGCAGTACGGGCAGGGGCAGACCGACCCGCGCTCCGACATCTACGCCCTGGGCGCGACCCTGCACCACCTGCTGACGGGGCGCGACCCCTCGATAGCGCCCTTCAAGTGGCCGTCCCTGCGCTCGCTCAACCCGCAGATTCCGCTCGTGCTGGACAAGCTCATCACGCGCTGCGTGGACATGGACATGAGCCGCCGCCCGGAAAGCGCGCAGGCGCTGGAAAAGTCGCTCCGCTCCATCCTGCAAATGCTCGAAGACGCCAGCGCGCTGACCGGAACCGGCAGTTTGATCGGCCTGAAAACGCCGAGCGACAGCGGCCTGCTGCTGCCGTCCGATCTGGCCGCGCTGCCGGTGACGGATCGCAGCGGCACGATTCCGCTCAACGTCGCCGAAGACATGGAAAGCCAGCGCCTGTCGCGCGGCAGAAATGAAGCGCACGGCAGAAACGAGGCGCGCGGCGGCAGCAGTACGCTCGCTGCGCCGCGTCCGACATCGGTTCCGCGCGACCTGACGCGCGAGGGCGAAGACGGGCGGGTCGTTCCCGACATTCCCCGCGCGCTGACCGCCCTGCAAAAGACGCTGTACCAAACTTTGTTCGCCTGCGCGCTGGCGATTATGGTGGGGAGCGCGGTTTTGCCGTTCGCCGCCGGTCTGCTCGCGCCCGCGCCGCCCCCAATCGCCGCTCCCGCCCCGCTTCCGCGCACGGCGACTCTGGACGAGCGGGCCGAGTATTTGCGCGTTCGGCGACAAGATGCGCTGACGGCGGCGCAGGCGCGGCGGGCGGCGGACATCTACGACCGGCTGACCTCGGCGCGTTACGCCCTGGCGCTGCTGGTCTGCACGGCCTTTTTTCTGGGAACGGTGCGTCCGCTGCGCCCGACGCGGTGGGGCATGGCGCTCACGATTGGCGGCATCCTGGGCCTGATCTGCCTGACAGGGGCGACCCTGCTTCCGGCGCGCGGCAATCTGTTCATTCTGCTGGCCTTCCTCGAATCGCTGCTGCTGATCCCCGCCGCGTTTCTGCTGACCGAGCCGCTGCCCTGACGTCATTGGGCGCGTCTTCATTCCCGCCCGCGCGGACGGTCGCTGAACTTTTTGCGGTTCGGGCGGGTATCCTGAACCGGACGCTTTCGGCGGCCTGACCCGGCTGAGGGCGCATTCCCACTTTGCACACCCTGATTTTTACGATTTCACACAAGGAGAACGAACTACCGATGGCGAGCATCACGGTCGAGGGCGAGAAGACATTCGAGGCGACGAGCGACGTTAAACTGGTTCTGGCGCTGGAAGACAACGGCATTGACATTCTGCATCGGTGCGGCGGGAACGCGCGCTGCACGACCTGCCGGGTCGAGATCGTATCGGGCGAGGTTCCGCCGATGAGCGAGGCCGAGCGGGAGGCGTTGGAGGAGCCGGAACTCATCGCGCAGTTCCGCCTGTCCTGCCAGCTGCGCGTGGAAAACGACCTGACCTTGCGCGTCGCCAAGCGCGCCCACGTCGAGGGCATTACCGCCGGCCCCCGCCCCTCCGACGACTGACCCGGCAGGCGCGACAACAAGGCAATTCGTAAAAGAGGAGGGACGGGCAAACGCAGTTGCCCGTCCCTTCCTCCGTCAAAATTTTCATCGCCCCGTCAAGAACGAATCAGGACGCAACTTACTTCCGGCGCTTACGAACGAACAGGCCCGCGCCGACCATGCCGACGAGGAAAGCGAAACTGCCGGTTTCGGGAACGGCGTTGATGAAGTTGATCTTCGCATTGCTGCCATTTTCAACGTAAAAGAAATCACTGTCAACGTTAGTTCCGTAGGCGGCGGCGAGACGCGACGAAATTCACTGCGTCGCGTCCCGCAGCCACTCGCTGCCCCGCTTTCGACAACGGCAGGTTTGAACATGGGGATGACCGTCGGGTTTTGACCGGAGACGATGTAACGCGGCTTCTCTACGGGTCGCCGCTCAGGGCGTAATTGTTGGCGAGGATGCCCAAATCCAGATTGTCCACGCTGTCGTCGCCGTTGAAGTCGGCGCGCGGGTCGTAATCGCTGTCTGTGCTGTTCATGCCGTAACTGACCGCCAGCAGGCCCAAATCCAGGTTGTCCACGCTGTTGTCGCCGTTCGCGTCGCCGCCGAGCAGGGTCAAATCCACCCCGGACTGGTCGCCCGTCGTCAAGTCCACGTGAACGACTTTTGCCAGCCAGCGGTCGGCCTTGATCCAGACGTTGTAATCGTTTTCGGGGATGCCGGAAACGAAATAGTTGCCGCTGGAGTCGGTCAGGGTCATCACCGTAAACGGGTCGGTGTTGTCGGTCGGGCGGAATTCCAGGGTCACAAGCGGGGTCACGGTCGCGGAGCCGAGCAGCCCCTGAAGCGTCAGGACGCCCGATAGGGACGCGGTGGGAGCCTGCGTCAGCGCCAGACTGTGGGCGTCGCCGCCGCCGATGGAAACCACGTTGACGAGGCTGTCGAGCGGCAGGGGCGTCGGGCTGTTGAGGGCGCTGCCGTCGCCGAGCTGCCCGTTGGCGTTCTTGCCCCAGGTATATAAATTATTGTTGGCGTCGGTCGCGAGCGTGTGAAATGCGCCGCAGGCCACGATATTGACGTTGTCCAGGCCGGAAACCGCGACCGGCAGTTTCCGGTTCGTTGTCGTCCCGTCGCCAAGCTGCCCGCTCGTATTCAGCCCCCAGGCGAGCGCGTTCGCGCCCTGAATCGCCACGCTGTGCGCCGCGCCGCAGGCGACCTGAAACACGCTATCGAGCGGCGTTCCGCCCGTCGTCAGGACATTGGCGGGGCGCAGGCCGCGCGTCGTCGTGTTGTTGCCCAGCTGTCCATAGGTATTGTCGCCCCAGGCCACGACGGTCGAGTCGCGCATCACGGCCAGGGTGAACTGCGCGTAACTGGCGATGTTCACGACGTCCGTCAGCGCGCCGTTTCCGGTCACGGCTTTGACGGCGACCGGCGTTCGGTGCGGCGATGTGTCCGTGACGCCGATGCCCAGTTCGGCACTCTGATTGCCGCCCCAGGCGTATACCGAACCGTCGGATTTCACGGCCAGACAGTGCTGACTGCCGCACGCGATGCTCACCACGTCTGTGAGAAAGCCGACGCCGCCCACGCCCTTGACTTGAACAGGAACGGCGCTGTCGGGAATGGCATTGTTTCCTAATTGCCCCAGGTTGTTGTGGCCCCAGGCGAAGACCGTGCCGTCGTAGGTGAGGGCGAGGCTGTGGTCGCCGCCGCAGGCGACCGCGCGCACGTTGTTCAGGCCGCTGACCGTGACCGGCAGCGCGCGG
The DNA here is from genome assembly GCA_038230115.1 of Chthonomonadales bacterium. Classification (GTDB taxonomy): domain Bacteria; phylum Armatimonadota; class Chthonomonadetes; order Chthonomonadales; family Chthonomonadaceae; genus JBBRNU01. The sequence continues at coordinate 12,034 of JBBRNU010000019.1, forward strand.
TTCGTCGTCGTGCCGTCGCCCAGCTTGCCGTATTGGTTGCCGCCCCACGCGCGCACCGTGCCGTCGAAATAAACCGCCAGGCTGTAATCGGCGTTGGCGGCGACAAGAGCGGCTTTGGTTCCGTCCAGGCCGGTAGTGGGCGTGGGCGTCAGGCGCTGCGTCATCGTGCCGTCGCCAATCTGCCCGACCGCGTTCAAGCCCCAGGACTGCACGCCGACTTGCGCGCCGGTCGCAATCGTGGCGCACAGGGCGAAACTGACGGCAAGAACCAGCGCGCAAACGCTTTGGCGCAACGCGCGGCCTGATTTTGCGCCAGGGGGAACCTGAACAGGACGCACGCGCGGCAGGGTTGCAAGCAAACGAGGGTGGTGCATTGTTTTTCTCCAAATCAAAGCCGCGCTTGTCCGAAGACGCGGCGCGGCGAGTCGCCCATGACGGCAAAAGGTTGCACATTCGGGCGTGCAACTCCTGCCGTCAGGGGAATTATTTTGGAGAACCCGGCGTAATTGCGGGAGCGCGTCGGGTCATTCGGATGCTTTTCGCCGGGCGCGTGGGCGACTGGCGGGCCGGGGGGCGTCGGTTTTCGCCGCGTCCGGGCCGGGCGGCAGACGCCGGGGCGGGGGCGGCAGAATGATCGGCGAGGCCGTAATCTGTTTGACGCGCACGGCTTCGGAGACGCCGCCAATCGCGGGCCGGGCGGGAGCGCCGGGGGGCAGGGGTTCAAGCTGTTCCAGTCATGGGAATTTGCCGCCGGTTCGGGCCAGATACTCGCGCACCCGGTCTTCGATGTCCTGGCTGCGCCGGGTCAGGGCGTCGCGCTCACGCTGTATCTGTTCCAGCCGGTCGAGCAGGTCGAGAATGACTTCGACCCCCGCCAGATTCACGCCCATGTCCTGCGTCAGACGGCGAATCTGGCGCAGGCGCTCGACATCCGACTCGGAATAAAGTCGGTTTTTGCTTTTGCGCTGCGGCGTCACCAGGCCCAGTTTTTCGTACAGGCGGATCGTCTGCGCGTGCATCTGGGTCAGCGCGGCGACGACACCGATCATGTAGACCGGTTCGGCCTCATCGTGTGCGGCCATGCTCAACCTCCTCCGCGTTCTACTGCCTTCCGGCCCCTAAAACGACCCTGACCTCAGCCGGCTCTCCGCGCAGCCAGAGTCAGGGCCGATCCAAATCCTTACGTCATTTGGCGGCGCGTATCGGCTCGTTTCGCAGGCGGGCGAGCTGCTCCAGCAGGCCGCGTTCCTGCTCATTCAGGTCGCGCGGAACCGTGATCTTGACACGCGCATAAGCGTCGCCCGCTTTGCGGTCGCGCAGGGCGGGCATTCCCTGCCCGCTCAGGCGCATTCGCTGCCCGGTCTGAATGCCCGGCGGGATCAGCAGCTGCCGCTTCTGCCCGTCCAGCGTCTCGACCGTCGCTTCGCCGCCCAGCGCGGCGACCGTGTAGGGAACCAGCGCTTCAAACGCCAAATCCTGTCCGTCGCGCTCGAACTTCGCGTTCGGCAGCACGTGCAGCTGCACGTACAGGTCGCCCCGCGTTCCTTTTGCGTCGCCCGCGCCCTGCCCCGCCAGCTTCATTCGCAGGCCGTCCCACGCGCCCGCGGGAACCGAAACCTGCCCGGAGCGCGGCGAGTCAATCCGCCCACGCCCCCGGCAGCGTGGGCAGACCGGAGCGTGCAATTCAATCTGGCCCCGGTTGTTGCGCTTATGGCCCGCGCCTTCGCACTCCGGGCAAACATCCTCGACCGTCACGTTGATGCGTTTGGCGACGCCGCGAAACGCCTCTTCCAGCGTGATGTCCAGGCTGAACTCGATGTCCTCAGCGGGCGCGGCGGAGGGCGGATTGAAACCGGCAGTTCCGCCGCCGCGTCGGCCCGCGCCGCCAAACATCCGCTCCAGAAAATCGTCGAAATTGACCCCGCCCCCGCTCGCGTCGCCGAACGGAACCCCGCCGCCAAACCCGCCCGCAGTCGCGCCGCCCGCCCCGCCGGTCGGGGGCCGCTGCGCGCCGGGAGCGCCATACTGCTGCCACATGTCGCCGTACTGGTCGTACTTGGCGCGCTTTTCCGGGTCGGAAAGCGTGTCGTAGGCTTCCTGTATTTCCTTGAACTGCTCTTCGGCCTTTTTGTTGCCGGGGTTCAGGTCGGGATGGTGCTTGCGGGCGAGCTTGCGATGCGCTTTTTTGATGTCATCGTCGGAAGCGTTTTTCGCCACGCCCAAAATTTTGTAATAGTCTTTCCCGTTCACGCGCCTGCCCCCATTCCGCCGATATTTTATTTTTGCCGCCAGATTGGGCGCGCGGTTTGTCTGCCGCGCGCCCGCCCCAGCATAAGGAATAGTTTATCGCGACGTCAAGGCGGACTGCACAGGTAGGGGCAGGGCTTGCCCTGCCCTGCTGCGTTCCCCCGCTCTTACCGCGAAATCGGAACGCCCATCCGATACACCGCGAAATCAGGACGCTGGCAAATTTTGACGCGGCAAACCCTTCCCGCCGCCGCAAAACGCTGGCGGCGCGAGCGCCGCACGCCGCGAACCAAGCGTCGCGAAGGTAGGGGCAGGGCAAGCCCTGCCCCTACCTGTGCAGTCCGCCTTAATGGATCGCTAACCCTCTGAACGAGTAAGGGCTTAGGACTTGAACTCGGCGTCCACCACGTCAGCATCGTGCGGCGCGGCCTGCGGCTCGCCCTCGGCGTAGCCGTCCGCGCTGTGACCGTTGCCGCTCGCGGCGTTGTCGCCCTCGCCGGTCGTCTGCTGATACGCGATCTCGGACAGGCGGTAAGTCGCCTGCTCCAGTTCTTCGGTCAGCCGCTTGAGTTCGTCCACCTGCGTGTCGTTGCTGTTCAGGGCCGTCCGCAGGCTGCTGATATGGCCCTCGACTTCCGTCTTGAGATCGGACGGCGCTTTGTCGCCCAGGTCTTTCAGGTTCTTCTCGGTCGAGTAGATCAGCGACTCGGCACGGTTGCGCGTTTCGGCCCGCTCGCGCTGCGCCTTGTCCTCTTCGGCGTGCGCGGCGGCTTCCTTGACCATGCGGTCAATCTCGTCCTTGTTCAGGCTGCCGGTTCCGGTAATCGTGATTTTCTGCTCGCGGCTGGTCGCTTTATCGCGGGCCGAGACGCTCACGATGCCGTTAGCGTCAATGTCGAAGGTCACTTCAATCTGCGGGATTCCGCGCTGCGCGGGCGGGATGCCGGTCAGCTGGAAATCGCCCAACAGTTTATTGGCGGCGGCGATTTCACGCTCGCCCTGATAGACTTTGACGTGAACGCTGCTCTGGCCGTCTTCCGCCGTGCTGAAGGTTTCGCTCTTGCGCGTCGGGATCGTCGTGTTGCGCTCGATGAGTTTCGTCATCACGCCGCCCAGCGTTTCGATGCCCAGCGAAAGCGGGGTCACGTCCAGCAGGAGGATGTTGGCGCCGGTCGCGCCGCCCTCGCCCGCCAGAACGCTGGCCTGAATCGCCGCGCCGACCGCCACAACCTCGTCGGGGTTGACGCCCTTGTTCGGTTCCTTGCCGCCGCCTAATTGCCGCACCAGTTCCTGGATCATCGGCATACGGGTCGAGCCGCCCACCAGAACGATTTCGTCAATATCGGCGGGCTTCAGTTTGGAGTCGGCGATGGCGCGCTCGAACGGCCCCTTGCACCGATCTACGAGGTCGCGGGTCAGTTCCTCGAACTTGGCGCGCGACAGGTTGACGTCAAGATGCACCGGGCCTTCCGGCGTGCTGCTGATGAAGGGCAGGTTGATGTTGGTCTGCGTGACGTTGGAAAGCTCGATTTTGGCTTTCTCGGCGGCCTCGCGAACGCGCTGCAGCGCCTGCTTGTCCTTCTTGATGTCAATGCTCGTCTCTTTTTTGAATTCCTCGGCCACGAAATCTACAATGCGCGCGTCCCAGTCGTCGCCGCCCAGATGCGTGTCGCCGTTTGTGGAAAGGCCTTCGAGGACGGCCCCGCCGTCTTCGGTCTTGCCGATTTCCAGGAGCGAAACGTCGAACGTGCCGCCGCCCAGGTCGAACACGAGGACTTTTTCTTCTTTGCCCTTGTCCAGGCCGTAAGCAAGCGCTGCCGAGGTCGGCTCGTTGATGATGCGAAGCACCTTCAGGCCCGCGATGTCGCCCGCGTTCTTGGTGGCCGTGCGCTGCGCGTCGTTGAAATAGGCCGGAACGGTAACGACGGCTTCGGTGACGGGCTGGCCCAGATACGATTCGGCGTCGGTCTTGAGTTTTTGCAGGATCATGGCCGAAATTTCTTCGGGTGAATACTGCTTGCCGTCAATGGAAACCTTGTCGTTGGTTCCCATTTTGCGCTTGATGGAAATGATGGTGCGGTCGGGGCTGATGATGGCCTGCCGCTTGGCGCTCGACCCGACCAGCCGCTCGCCGTTTTTGTTGAAGCCGACGACGGAAGGCGTCAGGCGGCTGCCCTCGGCGTTCGCGATGACGGTCGGCTCGCCGCCCTCGATAACGGCAACGACGGAGTTGGTCGTTCCCAGGTCAATTCCTACTGCCTTGCCCATGTGTTGTCAATCTCCCTTAATTAGCTCGGTTGGCTCGGTTATTTCAAATACGGGTATCGAAATCTACGTTCTTGCGTTCGGATTAGTGCCGTGCATAGTATACAACTTGAGTGTATCATTGTCAAGTGTGATTTTCGCGGCGGAAACAAGTTACCCATCAAAGCCAAGTTCGGTCATCCCAGGGTTGAAACCTACAAGCGTCGAAAGTGGCGCGACGAATGGTGACGGAACGCGACGCAATGAATTCCTTCGCTATGTGGCGTTCCGCCGTGTGTCCTTGTATGTTATCCTAACCTTGGGCAATATTGCTATTGCCCAAGTCTGCCAGCCGAACCAAGCGCCCGTGTGTCCTAGAGACTTTCGATCTCGTTC
>JBBRNU010000020.1:0-16624 GCA_038230115.1 Chthonomonadales bacterium
CGGTCCGAACCCGAACTCGCAGTACCGGCTCGGCCCCGACTCGATGGCGCAGGAAGGCGTTCCGAAAGGCGAGATCCGCGGGCCGTTCACGCTGCCAAGCAAAATTTATCCCGGCACGCAGCATACGTACTGGGTGTACGTTCCGGCGCAATACGACCCGACGGTTCCCGCCGCCCTCATGGTGTATCAGGACGGGCAGGCTTTCAAGGACGAAAACGGGGATATACGGGCGCAGAACGTGATGGACAACCTGATTTACCGGCGTGAAATTCCCGTCATGATCGGCGTTTTCATCAATCCGGGGCGCACGCCGGAGCAGCCCGAACCCACGCCGCAGAACTGGGGCGATAGCACGACAAACCGCCCTGCCGAATACAACACGCCCGACGATAAATACGCGCGGGTGATCACCGAAGAACTGATGCCCGCGCTGACGAAAGACTACAACCTCTCCAAAGACCCGGAGATGCACGGCATCGGCGGATCGAGTTCGGGCGCGATTGCGGCCTTCATGGTCGCGTGGGAGCGGCCCAACGCTTTTCGAAAAGTGTTGAGCAACGTGGGTAGTTTCGTCAACCTGCGGGGCGGCTATGTTTATCCTGAGCGGGTGCTGGCGAGCCGGAAGAAGCCGCTTCGCGTCTTTTTATGCGATGGGCGCAACGACAATCGCGGCCTTCGCAACGGCGTTTACGACGAGAAGCGCGACTGGTTTTTCCAGAATGTGCGGCTGATGAAAGCGCTTACGCAGAAGGGCTATGACGTGAACTATGCGTGGGGCATGAACCTGCACGGGCAGAAATTCGGCGGGGCGATTATGCCGGAGATGATGCGCTGGCTGTGGCGCGACGGCCCGGTATCTACGGATGTCAACGACATGACGGAGCGGTCGTTCCGCCAACCGGCGGCGAAGAGCAATTAAACGCCGAGAGGACGGGGCGTTAGGACAAATGGTTGGAGAGCGGCGGCTGTCTAGACAGCCGCCGCTCTTTTGCCGAGAGTCGGGAACCCCCGCAGGAAAAACCGGCGTTGCTGGAGGTTGAAAACCCCCGGCAACCAAAAACAGGCGTCCTAGCGGACGCGCAATCCGTTCACGCCAGGAACGCGCGCCAACCTGCCAGACGGCGAGGAAAGCGCAAATATTCGAGCGACACAGCGCCGCGTCCGCAGGACGCCCGCACTTTCTTGCCGGGGGTTTTCCACCTCCGGCAAACCGCCTGCACTTTGGCGCCGGGGGCAACCTCCGGCACAGGCATTCTCAAACGACGGCGCGATATTGGGCCTCGTGCAGGCGCTGATACACGCCGCCTGCGGTCATCAAATCCCGATGACGGCCCTGCTCGGCGACTCCCGTTTCGTCTACGACGACGATGCGGTCGGCGTTCTGGATCGTCGCCAGGCGGTGCGCGATGACGAGCGTCGTGCGGCCAACCGCCAGTTCGGAGAGCGACGCCTGGATCGCCCGCTCGGTTTCCGTGTCCAGCGCCGACGTCGCCTCGTCCAGAATCAAAATCGGCGGGTTTTTCAAGAACATGCGCGCAATCGCCAGACGCTGCTTCTGCCCGCCTGATAACTTCACGCCCCGCTCCCCGATGACCGTATCCAATCCGTTCGGCAATTGCAGGATCATGTCATCCAGCCGCGCCCGCCGCGCCGCTTCCCACAATTCCGCTTCCGTCGCGCCCAGCCGCCCATAGGCGATGTTGTCGCGGATCGTGCCGGCGAAAAGGAACACGTCCTGCTGCACGATGCCGATATTGCGTCGCAGCGATGCCAGGGTCATGTGGCGGATGTCCGTGCCGTCAACAGTAATCCGGCCCGACTCGATCTCGTAAAAACGCGGAACGAGAGAGCAAATCGTCGTTTTGCCCGCCCCGCTTGGGCCGACGAACGCGACGGTTTCTCCGGCGGGGATCGCCAGATTGATGTGGTTGAGAACTTTCTTGTGGGTCTCATACCCGAAACTCACGTTCTCGAAGCGAATGTCGCCCTGCAAATGTCCGGCGTCAACGGCGTCCGGGGCGTCGGCGATGTCGGGAATCGTCGCCAGCAACTCGGTGTAACGCTTGAAACCGGCGATGCCTTTGGGATACGTTTCCAGCACGGCGTTGATCTTCTCGACGGGCCGAAAGAACACGTTCACCAGCAATAGAAAGCCCATGAAACCGCCGATAGTCAGTTCATGGCGCAGGACGGAGTAAGCGCCTGCGATCATCACGAAAAGCTGCACGAGTCGCATGGTCATGTAACTCAGGGACATGCTTTTCGACATCAGCCGGTAGGCGTCCAGTTTCGTGTCGCGATAAGCCAGATTGTCCTGCGCGAAAAGGGCGCGCTCGTGATCCTCGTTGGCGAACGCCTGCACCACGCGAATGCCGCCCACGTTTTCCTCGATCCGCGCGTTGAACGCGCCCACCTGACCGAAGAGCGAGCGCCACGTGCGGGTCATCGCCGCCCCGTAGCGCGTGGAAATCCAGGTCATCGGCGGCACGACCAGCCCTGTCAGGAGCGCGAGCCGGACGTTCAGCGAGTACATCAGCAGGAACGAGCCTAGAAACGTCATGATCGCGATGAAAGCGTCTTCCGGGCCGTGATGGGCCACTTCGCCGACCTCTTCCAGGTCTTTGGTGACGCGGGCGACCAGATGGCCGGTCTTCTGGTTGTCGTAGAACCGAAACGAGAGTTTTTGCAGGTGATCGAAGATTTTGCGCCGCATCTCGGTTTCGATGGCGATGCCCAGCACGTGACCCCAATAATTGACGACGAATTGCAGACCCGTATTCAGCAGATAAATGATGAGCAGTCCACACGCCGCGCCCAGGATAAGCCCCCAGTTCTGGCTTGGCAGGAGCCGATCCACGAACGTTCGGACGGCCAGAGGAAACGCCAGTTCCAGCAGCCCGGAAATCACGGCGCACGAAAAATCAAGGACGAACAGTCGGCGATGGGGGCGATAGTACGCAAAGAATTGGCGAAGCATAAGCGCGGGGTTTTCCTGTCTTTCTATTCTTTCCAAGCAGGCGTACAAAGTAGGTTAGTAGAATTACGAAGAGAAAACTTACATTGTGGCAGGGAGGCGATGAAAGCGACGAAATAAATTTCGTCGCGGCCCGTTGCGTCTCGTCGCCCTGCTTTCGATAACGACCAGGGGTGATCCCCCTTTGCGTCCTTTGGGCCTTTTTGCGGCCAAACAAAATGCCACGCAAAAAATTCTTTCGTCGTGTCAACCTGCCGAAATGGTCACCGCTTGCCGTAGCGCAAACGCCGCCAGGCCAGACTGAGCGGGCGGCGGCCGATGACGAACAAGCCGCCGACCGGACTGCGCCGCTGCCCGACCAGCCGGGCGTTCGCTAATCCGGCCAGAAACGTTTGGGGCGACAGCGCCGGGTCGTCCCATGTGAACTCGTTATAAACCGTGCCAATCGCGCGCAGCGAATGCGCGTCGCTGCCCCCGCCCATGATTTTGCTGTGCCGCCGCGCGAACTCGGTCGCCAGCAGGTTGTAACGGTCGCGCCCGACCTTGCCGTTGAACGCCTCGACAATGTCCACGTCCGCGATGATGCCGGCGAGCGAGGCCCCGCCGGTGCGCCGCGCGCGTTGTTTGTCGAAGGGATGCGGCAGGTAGGCCAGCCCGCCCTGCGCGTGGATCGCCTGAATCGTTTCCAGCGCCGACATTCCTGGCGCAATACGCTCGCGGACAAACAGCCCGATCACGTCGCCGTCGCGCGTCGTGACTTCCTCACCAATAATTACGCGCAACTCCCTCACTTGATCCCGCAAACGCAGCGCGCCCTCGATAGTATCGTGATCGGTGACGGCCAATCCGGTCAGGCCGCGACTCAGACAATGCGCCTCGATGCCCGCGAGGGCCGTGTCGCAGTCCGGCGAGAATTCCGTGTGCAGATGCAGGTCGTAGCGAACCAGGGCCATGACGTCACGCCTTTCCCACCAGAAAACAGAGTTCGGTCGCGAACGCGAACCGCGTCAGCGTCCAGGGTTCCTCGCTGACCAGGGCGCGAAACCGCGCCTCGTAATGCGCCGCCATGCCGCGCTCGCTCCCGCCCAGACTCCGGGTCGGAAACGACACCAGCAGCGCGCGGGCGGGCAGGGCGCGCAGCAGTTCCAGACTGCCCGCCCGATCCTGCTGTTCCAATACCGGCAGAACCTTCAGCAGCAGGGCGACGTCGGCGGTCGGGAAAGAGGGCAGGTCGGCGGCGTCGCAGGCATAACCCTGTCCGTTAAGACCGATCAGGGCGAAAAACTGTTCCAGAAAGGTCATCATGTCTTCGTGAATGTCGCAGGCGCGATAGACGGCATCGGGCGCGAGGGGCATCCACGAAAAGGCGAGCGGGTTCAGGCCGCAGCCCACGTCGAGGACGGAATGAATCGGGCCGAGCGGGGCCAGAACGGAGGGGAAGAATTCTGGCAGGAAGGGCAGGCGTTCGCGGGTCGAAGCGTGGGCCTCCAGACAGCGCCGGCAGGCGGATTGGAAGGCTTCGGGCGAGCCGGTCTGTCGGGCTTCCGTGAGGGCGGCCAGCCACTGCGCGTAGCGCGGGCGGCTGTCGAGATAGGCTCCGGCGATCTGGTGCAGTTTGTTCTTGGTCGCCTTGACCGCTTCTTTGTCGTGGCGATGCAGGGCTAACTCGCGCCGCCCAATCCGCGCGATGACCTGCGGGCAGACCGTCCGATACTTCGCGCTCTGCCGCACAATCGCAACCAATTCCTCAATTTCCATAATCTCGGTTGTCGGCGTTCGCACTATCGCCTGCGTCGTCGCTGTTGGCGGCATCGGGTTGGCTGTCGGCGCGGATCAACTCGGTCAAGCGGACGATGAAGCGCAGGTTGTGCAGCGTCGCCAGGCGGAAGTAAAGCGTGTCGCCGCATTTGTGCAGATGCCGCAGATACCCGACGCTGTACTGCGCGCAGGTCGGACAGTCGCAGCCGGGAAAAAGCGGTCGGTCGGTCTTGATGTGCTTTTCGTCGTCAATGTAAAGCGTGCGAAACCACGCCCCGGCCAGACGAAAATCACGTCCAGACGGGTCAGACGTATAGGTATAAAGGCGGCCCGTGCGCGCGTCGCGGGTCGGCAGGGCGCTGTCGAACAGGCCGTACCCCATGCTCGCGCAGGCGACAATGCTTTCGGGATGCCCGACGCCCAGGGCGTGCATCGGAAATTCACGGGGGATCGCCTCGCGCGTCGCGGCCAGCATCTCCGTTACCAGATGGCCCGCGCTGTCGAGCGGCCAGCCCCCGAACCCGTACCCGTCGAAGCCGATCTCCAGCAGGGCGTTGGCGCAGCGGGCGCGCAGGGCCGGGCTGCCGCCGCCCTGCACGACGCCGAAGAGGAGCGGACGGGCGGGCGCGTCGAGAGCGAGTTTGCGCTGCCGCAGCTGCCGCAAAAACTCGTCTTTGCAGCGTCTGGCCCAGGCGATCGTTCGTGCGACGGATGTCTCCTGAACTGCCGGGGCGTCGTCCACGTTGGTGCAGTCGTCCAGGCAGATGACAATGTCGGCCCCATACGCCATTTGTAACTGCACGCTTTTTTCCGGCGTCAGGTGGAACGTGCGGTCGGAGTTTTCCGGCTGGAAGCGAATGCCTGCGTCGCTCAACACGCCGAATTTGGCGTTCTGTCGGATCAGCGAATACGCCTGAAAGCCGCCCGAATCCGTGATAATCGGGCCGTCCCAATGCGTCATTTTGTGCAGGCCGCCGAGCGCGTGGATCGTGGACGTTCCCGGCTTCTGCATCAGGTGGAATACGTTCATCACGAGAGCCGCAATGCCGACGCGCCGCAAATCCAGCGAGTCGACGGCCCGCACGACGCCGAGCGTAGCGTCCGGCATGAAGGTCGGCAAAGCGATAACGCCGCGCGCGACGGCCAAAACCGGGCCGGGCGAAATGGTCGGGCGCATGACGGAGGCAGGCGTCGGCAAGGTTGTCACCGGCCTGCGTCCTCCTCGGCAATGTCGTCTGCTGCATCCTCGCTTATGACTGCGTCGTCTTCCTCGTCTAGCGCTTCTATCGTCTCGTCGTCACCGTCTCCGTCATCCGCCGTAGCGTCCATTTCTTCCGCATACGGGTCTTCGTCGCGGCCCGGATTTTCGACCCCGGCGATCACGACGATGAATTCGCCCTTGAGCGCTTTCCCGGCGTAGCGGGGCAGCAGGTCGGCAAGCGAGGCGCGATCCACCGACTCGAATTTCTTGGTCAGGTCGTTGGCGACACACGCGCGGCGGTCGCCATAGACTTCCAGCGCATCCTGCAAGAACGCGGCCAGACGGTGCGGGCTTTCGTAAAAAATGAGCGTGTGGGGCGAGCGGCGGTCGAGGGCGAGGAAGCGCTGACGCGGGCCGGGCTTGCGGGGCGCGAACCCGCGAAACGTGAAGCTATGCACAGGCAGACCCGACAGCACGAGGGCCATGATCAGCCCGGTCGGGCCGGGAACCATCGTGCAGGCGATGTCGCTGGCAAGGGCGCGGCGGAGGAGAGTGATTCCGGGATCGGCGATGCCCGGCGTTCCCGCATCGGTCACGACCGCGACCGTTTTCCCCTCTTGCAGCAGGGCCAAAATGCGCGCCCCCGCCCGGTCTTCGTTATGTTCGTGGAAGGCGATCTGCGGCTTTTTAATGTCGAAATGATGGAGGAGCAGGCCGGTCTTGCGCGTGTCCTCGCTGGCGACATAATCCGTCGCGCGCAGCGTGTCGAGCGCGCGAAGGGTGATGTCGCCCAGATTGCCGATGGGGGTTGCGACGAGGGTTAGCAAGAGTGTCAGGCTTTCGGCGCGTGGAGCATCCAGCGCTCCGGGAAGGGGAGCGGCTCAAACCCGACCGCGCCATAAACTGTGTGCGCGTCGCGCGTGGCGAGCAGCCAGCGCCGCAGCCCCTGATGCTCGGGGTGGGCTAGGGCGAAGGCGACCATCGCTTTGGCAAGACCGCGCCCCCGATGCGCCGAGTCCACGAACACGTCACAAATGTAGGCGAAGGTCGTCCGGTCGGAAACCACGCGCAGATAGCCTGCCTGTGTGTCGTCGAGATACGCGCCGACGACGAGCGAGGAGTGCGCCGCCGCCCGCTCGATTTGCGCCTGCCCGATGCCCTCGGACCAGTATGCGGTCGTGAGCCAGGTCTGCACGCGCGGAAAATCCAGCCGTTCCCGCGCCTCGTCAATCTCATACGCGCCCTGTCGAACAATCACGCCGCGATGGTTCCTTATCTCAAAGTTTCTTCTCGCCGGGTTTGCTGGCTTTGCCTGCGTCCGGTTTGCGCCGATGGGCGTGGGCGACTGCGGGCTTGCGTCCGGCGAACTTATGGCGCAGCTTGGGCGGATGATGCGCGCCTTTTGCGCCTGCCCCGCGCGTCCCGCCGCAATAGGTTCCGCCCAGAATGCTCCCGTCCTCGGCGTCTACCCAGACTTCGCAGTTGTAGAGCTTGTCCGCGCCGTCGCCCAGCAAGTAGCGTACCGTATACGCAACGCGTATAAGGCCAGGGATGGGCGTCTCATGAAGATCGCCCTGCCAGAAATGATTAGGCTCAATGACCTCGGTTTTTACGCTGTCGAAGGGCGCGTTGGGCGAGTCGGTGTTCGCCAGGAAAGCGCGGCCAATGTTGAGCGCCTGCTCCTGCGTGACCTGAATGTTGAGGCTGCCCGATACGGTCGGCTCCAGCATTCGGTGAATCTCTAACAGATGCCCGGTTTCTGCGTCTATTTCGACATAAGCGGATTGATCCCTATAAGGGATGTCGTGAAATTGGCGATACCGCCATATGCCCCAGGACACGGAGCCAGAAATTGCTTCTTCCTGCATACCAAGCAGTTGAGTTCGCGGCGGCTGCAATTCCTGCGCGGAACTTGTCGGCTGCCATAAGTCCATGAATTGCGCGGACTTATTCAGCGCGTCCTGTTCGGAAATCGTAGACGTAACGAACTGGCGGGCAGCCTCGCGTTGATCCTGATAAACATCGTTGCGAAAATAGTATACGATGCCAGAACTATCCAGCACTTCGACGAAAACGCCGGGAAACTCGATTTTCCAGCGCGTATTGGATGAGTCGTCCCAGGCATCGCCATCTAAGGCAGGATCGTAATATTCCGCTTTCGCGTTGGCAATGGAGGCGGGCGCGTCCATCTTCTGGCAAAAGTCGGCGGCAATCTGGATCGCCTGTTCTCTGGTCAAGCCGCCCTCCCGAATAGGCCTTACTTGTTTCGGCGGGGCAGCCCAGACCGCCGAAGCGCAAACCGCGATGAGCAGCGTCACGAAAAAGACTTTCACGCGCGACATGGCTGGTTCCTTTCCTTCCGTTTTGCTTACGGCTTGGTCGTGACCGATTGCAGATGAAACAGAGACAATTTCGGTTCGTCCTGCGTAGTGCCATAGGCCCCATGTAGTTTCATGTTTGGGTCACCGGTGATTGTAATTCTTGGGGCGCCAGTGGGAAACAGGCGATTTCTGTACTTTTCTATAGAGATTTTGAGCGCTGTCTTCACCGTTTCGCCGTTTGCGAGGTTTCTGAGCAGGTATTCGATGAAATCCACGTAAATCATCTTATCCTGGACGTTTTGATCCCAGCCCAGATAGGCGCGGTCGTGGGAACCTGAGTCAATGCCAAATCCGCTCGACAGTTCGGAGGTGACGCTGGTTTTGCAGCCATCCAGAAAGACGAGGTTGTACTGCGGGCGCTTGTAGTGAAGCAGCGCCCTCTTTTTGGCGACCATATCCGACACAAACGGTTTTCGCTGTCCGTCAAGGGAATCCCTCTTCGGAAGCCCGAAAAGCAGGTGAGGAAATTCCGCGGGCTTCGGCGGGTCGTGAAAGACGTCGATCTGGCAGTCGGCAAAGGCGTCCGGTATGCCATGCGTGTAAGCGTAGAACAGCGACGCGTCCGGGATGTTGTCCAGTATTTCCGGTTTCGCGGCGATCAACGTGCGGCGGACGGAGTAGCTCAGCGGCTGCGGCGTGGTCGGCGTTGTTGGCGTCGGGTCGCCCGCCTGCAATTGCCCGGTCAGAATGTTGTTGACCCGGAGAACCGCGTCGGGCGCGTTGTGCGGAAACGACAGCTTGCTTCCCATGGCATACCCCTTGTTCCAGATACGCTTCTCTATAGACGAGCGGCCCACCGGCCCGTCCACTTCCGGGGTGGGGCCATAACTGTACAGCTTCGCCTTCATCAGGTTTTTGTCTCGGAATTGCGTACTGTCGAACCAGCCGTAGAAATCAACCCTGTCTCTGCCCTCCTTGTATTTTACCTCGTAGGCAAGTTTGTTTTCCAGAACAATGGCCCATCCATAAATCTGCTGCGAACCTGCCTCCATCGAACCCGCGAGCAGGCAGCCAGTTCCGCTCCAGTAATGCGGAACGCTCGTAGTTTTGTAGTTGTCCAGGGCCTGGTCGGTGCTTGTCGCCTGTAGCGAGGCGTTGATGCCGTTGAACAGGCGGATGCTTAATCTCAAATCAACGTCGCCAACGGCACCTGCCACGCCAAATCCGAGTAGATTGCTGTTACCGTTAGGGTTATTAACGCTGCCGCCATTTCCCGCTGCGCTGCCGGTCACATTCCAGCGCATCGGAAATACGCGCGTTGCGACGCCCTCCACCGAGACGGGAAGCGTTTCGATAACATCCTCGGAGTCTTCTTGTGTGTAATTGTCGCCTTCGCTCATTGAATCGTCGGGCGGGCCAGTCAGGGTTTTCGTAACGCTCCGCAGTTGGTGGCTCCAATCGTCGAAGGAGGCCGTAAGCGAAGCGGAAGCTGTTGCGGTCGACCATGCGCTCGGAAGAACATTGTATAGAGCGTCCACACTAACGCCATTTCTAAGAATCATTGTTCGGTGATAACGTATGTCAACGGTTTCAGGGGCCGGGTCCGACTCGCCGTCGTTGTTATCGGGCATCCAGGTCATAACGAAAATTATTTTGGCATTGCTGTTGGCGGAAGCGGAAGCAGCGATGCCCTCATCGCTGAAGGCAGATACGCTGATTTTTATCCAGGTGTCAAGGTAGCCAGGCGGCCACTTGCTCAAATCTACCGGCGCGTCGTTTTGATTAAGCAAACTCCAGGCAAGGGTTCCACTCGTGCCTTGGTCATGCGGCGGGGAGGCTTTGCCGTTCGCGATGCCTTCGTATCGTGATTCTGCATTCCAGTGGCCTGCGGAAGCGCGAAGCGGCAGGAGGAAAAACAGGCCGAGCCAGAGGGCGAGCGAAGAAAGCGATAATCGTGAGAAGGCGGGGGTTGCGACGGCTTTGCTGTTCCGAGGGGAGCGCCCCAGGAATGCGAACCAGAAGGTGCGACAGGACATAGCGACTCTCCTTTTCAATCCAGTGAATGGGCGCTGCCGCGCATTGCTGCCCGGTGAATTTGCACAATCCCATTATAGGCGGAGAGGCGCTTGCTGTCAAGCGAAATGCAAAAATTTAACCGAAATTTAACATTGCCGGTTTGCGGGCTATTGCGGGGCGCTTGGGTTGGGCGCAGTGGCGGGCGGCGTTATCGGCTCGACCGGCATGGACGACGTGGGCGTGGCGGCATTTGCGGGCGCGGCCATCGGTTTCACCTTCGTTTTTGTGGCGCGGGGCTTGACCGGGCGCGTTCCCACCAGAACGACGGTCGGGAAGGGGCGATAATGGTCTTTTGAGATCAGTTCGCGGCGCACGACCTGCCCGTTGTCCCGAACGACCCGGTACACGGTGACTCGTTCGCCCCGATGCCCCTTGTCCTTGACGACGCGGCGGCCCGCCGGGAGGGTCGGGTCGGGGTAGGTTTCGGTCGTGTTCGGCTCGACGCTGTAGCCTGTGCGCTCGATGTCCACGACGCGGCCCGGCGTGCGCTTGCCATACAGCGTGAATCGCAGCCGCCCGCCCCCGGAAGAGGCCGCGATATAGACCGGGGCAGACGTGTTGTTCTGAAATTGGAAGTCAATCGCGCCGTCCACGACCGTTGCGTCCCGCCCCGCCGGAAGGTAATGCACGTGGAACGCATGATGCGAGCGGCGCACGATTTTCATGTCGGACAGCAGCGCGGCATTGTAAAGGGTGCTGGAAACCTGGCAGATGCCGCCGCCGATGCCCGGAACCAACTCGCCCTTGATAATCACCGGGGCGTCTTTGAACCCGGCGCTGGCGATGCGCGGGCCGACGACTTTGTTGTAGGAGAAAATGTCGCCGGGCTTCAGCAGCGTGCCATTGATGCGGCTGGCGGCGAGCGCGATGTTGCTGCCCCGGCTCCGGTCGCCATGAAAACGGGTCTGCATCCCGCCGAGCGGCCCGTCAATCGGTTTCAAGTCGGCGTAGCCGATGCCAGCGGCGACCTCTTTTGTGGGCAGCGTCACGGTCAGCGTTTCGGTTTCAGGTTTCGCAGCGGGCGCGGGCCTGGCCGTTGGCGAAGCGGGAACAGCGTCAATCGGAGCTTGGCCGGAAGGTTCGGGGGCCTGCCCCGATGTCGCGCCGTCGCTGCCGGACGGTTTCGGGTCGGGCGGAACCGGCGCAATGTCGGAAGGCGGCGCGTCGGCATCGCGCTGCGGGCGCGTCTGATACTCGTTCCAGGCCTGCGTGATGGCGTTCGCAGCCTGCTCCAGATCGAGCGCGCGGCCCGGGAGATCGTGTTTCGCGCCGAACCCGCCACCCGGCAAGAAAACCAGGCGGGCGTCTTTGGCGGGACGATTGACGGCCCGTCCGATGCGGCGCAGGGCCGAACGTAGAGCGTGCGCGTCTACAGTCGTGCGCGACGTGATATTGTTATCTGACCGTCCTGAAAGCCATTGCGAGACTTGCGCCAGCGCGCCGCCATTTTCCGGCTTGTTCGCCGCCGCCAGCATCGCCGCTACGTCCAGCCCCAGTCCCAGCCGCCGCGCCTCGAATTTCCAGACCCGTTTCACGCCGGTATGCGGGTCGAAGCGCAGCGCGACCGGCGTGGCGGCCTGCGTTTTGGCCCACTTGGTCAACGCCGCCCGCGCTTCGGCCTGCGACTTGCCGTCCACCAGCGCGCTTGGCAGGCGCGAAGACGCAGGCGTCTGGCCGGTCTGCCGATGCGGGCCGCGCGCCCACGCTCCCGCAAACGCCGCGCCTACGACGACGAGCGCGAACGGCGCGACGGTCAGCAGGCGCGAGGGCGACCGCTTCACGCGGCGCGAACGGGCGGGCGGGCGGGGCGGAGTTGTCGAAGTGGAGTTGGTTTTGGCTGTCATCGGGAAAGTTCGTCGTCGGTTCGATGGGGCTTGTCGCAGCCGTTGCCGCAGCCGCAGTAGCAAAGTTCATCCGCCCTGTTGTTCGCTTCCGGGGAGCGCCGGTCATAGTCGCGCGTAGAAGTAGTGGAAATAGAATGGGAAGACAGCCCTTCGTGCGCTTCCAGGCGCGCGATCAGGGTTTCCAGTTTCTCGTTGTGCTGTTCCAGCAATTCGAGGCGCTGGCGCAATTCGCGAATCGTGGCGTCCTGCGGGTCTACCACGTTGATGACGTTGTCCATGACCTGTGGCCCGGCAAGCGCCAGGTCGTCGTCAATGCGCTGCCCGTCGCGGCGCACGATGCGGCCCGGAATGCCGACGACCGTGCAGTTGGGGGGAATGTCTTTGTTGACGACGGCGTTCGCGCCGATTTTACAGCCGTCGCCAATCGTGATCGGGCCAAGAATTTTCGCGCCCATGCCGACGAGGACGTTATTACCGAGCGTGGGATGCCGCTTGGTCTTGTCCAGGCTCGTGCCGCCCAGCGTGACCTGATGATACAGCAGCGTGTCGTCGCCGATGATAGCCGTTTCGCCGATGACGACGCCCGACCCGTGATCAATAAAAAAGCGGCGACCAATCGTAGCGCCGGGATGAATCTCGATGCCGGTCAGCAGGCGGCTGATCTGCGAGACGACGCGGGCAAGCCATTTGGCGTTGCGCCGCCAAAGCCCGTTGGCGACGTAATGCGCCCAGCGCGCGTGCAGGCCGGGGTAGGTCAGCACGTCGAAGACGTTGCGCGCGGCGGGGTCTTTGGCAAGAATCGTTCGTATATCTTCTCGTAACAGCGAAAACACGGGGCAGTTTCCTTGCGCGTCGCTTGCACGGCGTTTCGGGCGCGCGGTCAAAAAATCGGGTACGGGTTTCTACTCCTGCGCGCCGCGCGAAGTTCCAGCCGACCCTCGTTTTTGTTCCGCGCCGGGAAAAGTGTAGCATACATTTGGGCTTTCCGCAACGCTGAAAACGATTCGTTTGCGGGAACGTCGCCGAGCCGGGCAGGAGTTTCGGCGGGTCTCCGCGAAACACGAAACCGAAGCACGCGGTTTCGCGCGTTCCCGCTTTCAATCTCCGAAGAGAAAACAACGCTCTGCCAATATGCTACCGACACCGGCGACAAATTATGAAAAATCCGTTCGATAGGCTTGACGGCTTCCGCTTGCCGCAAAGAGAAAACCAAATGCCTCGCGCGCAAATCGCGCTTCTTGCGGCGGGCCTGCTC
Source organism: Chthonomonadales bacterium (assembly GCA_038230115.1). Lineage (GTDB taxonomy): Bacteria > Armatimonadota > Chthonomonadetes > Chthonomonadales > Chthonomonadaceae > JBBRNU01. The sequence goes on from JBBRNU010000020.1 coordinate 13,430, forward strand.
TTCTTTGGTTTCCTGCGCCCCGCGCGCACTCAGACCGTTCCGACCTCCGCGTTTGCGCCCGCTTTTACGCTGAAGGACGCGCAGGGGCGGATACGCTCGCTTTCCGAATGGCATGGGCGGGCCGGCGTCGTTTACTTTTTTTGCGGCTGTCCCTGGTGTCACGAGTGCGCGCAGGCGTGGGGCGCGCTGCAGCGTTCCGGCGCGCTGCCCACGCCCAACGGACGCCCGGCCCAAACCCTCGTCGTTTATACCGGGGACATCCGCGCCACCCGCGTTTTTGCGGCGGGCAGCGGGTTGGACGCGAAGCAGACCGTGTTTCTGGCCGACCCCGATGCGCGCGTGACCCGCGCGTACCATTCCCTCGTCTGCCCGCGCGTTTTCGTTCTGGACGAGGACGGCGTGACGCGCTATACCAACAACCATGCCGACGACGCCCCGCGCAAAGCATCCGCCAACGTCATCGTCGCCAATGTCGTCAGCGCCCTGCGCGCCCCGGCTTCCGAGGCTGCGCCCCGTAATCCGACTCCCAATCCGGTCCCGATTCCCGCTGCGCCGGCTGCGCCCGCTTCCGCTTCGTCGGGCGTCGCCGAGCGTCCGCTGCTGACCGCGCTGCCGGACAATGCGGAGAAAACGGGCGGCAAGGGCATGACGGCATCCTCGCCCGCCCGGTATAACTTTGGCAATGCGGACATTCTGGACGGGCGGGCTATCGAGCATACGTTCCGCCTTCGTAATGACGGCAAGAAGCCCCTGGTTTTGGAGCGATTGGCGGCTTCGTGCGGCTGTACGACTCTGTTTTTGGATGAGGCTGCGCTCGCCGTCCCGCCCGGCGCGAAAGCCGCCCGCATCGCGCGCACCGTACTTCCCGGCCAGACCATACCCCTGCGCGTGCGCGTAGACCCGTCGCGGCTCAGTACGGGCGAGGCGCGCAAGCTGGTCTGGGTTTTCGCGCGCGGCTCATCGCTGCCCGCCCTGACCCTGGAAATGGTCGGCGCGATCCGCTCGCCGATCACGCTCGACCCGCCCGTGCTGGATTTTGGCCGCGCGAACGCGGGAGCGCCGTCCACGCTCATCCTGACCGCCACCCTGGACGCCCGGCTGCTGCGCGTGCGCGAACCGCTCATCGTCTGCGACAACCCCAACGTTCGCATCACGCCCTTGAACGCGCCGAAAACCGCCGCCGCGTCCGAGGCAGGAAACGTCGCTTCGCCACGCAGCGCGCCCGGCAAAATCGCGATGACGACGCGCACGTATCGGGTGGAACTCGCGCCCGACATTCCCCTCGGCGTTCTCAACAACCGCTTGTCGTTCGTGTTCGTGCTGCCCCAATCGCAGGCCGCCCAATCCATGTCGGCGAGCGCGCTGCCGCCAACCCGCGCCATGCCGCTCGGCCCGCTGATCCCGGTCATCGGCGAGGTTGTCGGAAAACTGGCCTCGCAGCCCAAAACGCTGGTTTTCGGCCTCGCGCGCCCCGGCCAGACCCTCACGCGCCGCTTGATGCTGACCGGCAGCGCCGACGATCTGCGCGCCGTGACCGTGAGCGGTTCCGCCGCCTTGTTGACCGTGCGCCTGCTTCCTTTTTCGTCCGAAGCCGGGGACGGGGCCGCGCCTGCAAATGCTGCCGGAGCAGCGGCGGGCGCCGCGCCTCGCCCGGTCCCGGCATCGCGCACGGTCGAAATCACCCTGCAAGCCCCGCCGCGTCCCGGCGCGCTGCAAATGGAACTGACGGCGCGTCTGCCCGACGGAACGCGCCTGGTCGTACCTGTCGTCGCCAGCGTCCTTGCGGCCCGCTGAATGCGCGTTCGCACTTTTTTGGCGGCGTGACAGCCCGAACGTAGATGGATTTGAACCACAGAGACACCGAGGCACAGAGGAGAGCGGAGGAAGTTAGAAAAGGAGAGAACAGCGTTTGCGGCTGCCGTTATCAAAAACGGAGCGAAGAGACTGGTTTCGTCGTCACCCATTGCGCCGCCTTCGACGTTTGTAGGTTGAAGCCCTGGGCGCTTTATGAGAAGAGTGCGGAGAATGCAGATGGGCCTTTTATGGCTATGGCGACGCAAAAGGCTGCCGCGCACGCAGCAGGAAATGGACGCCGAAAGCGCGGAAGCCATGCGGCGCGCGGAACAGGCGAATACGAGGCTGGATCAACTACTGGCTGAAATGAAAAAATACCAAGAGGACGCGCAAAACCGCCGGGGAGGGCCGGGAGGCCCGGACGACTCGGCGGGCGCGGTTCGCGTCGGCTGAACCTTCGCCCGTTTGCGCGGTCGCGCGCTGCGCCGGGTTCGTTTGAATTTATCGGCGGTATCGCCAGGTTGTCAAAAGTTATGTTTCCAAGTCACGCTTGCTTTTCCCTTCGCGCCGTCCTCAACGCGCTGCCGCATCCTGTCCGCCCTTCCTCCATTCGATGGCGCGCTTCTCCTACCGACTTTCGCCCTCGTATTGAAAACGTCGCGTGCGTTGGCCGAAGCGAACGCCTTTTCGCCTATCGCCTCGGCGCGGCTTTGTGATAAACTTCGTATGCCGCGTGTGACTTCCCTCACACACATTGTCAGTGCAAAACCCCCATACTATTGCCAGGTTTTCTGGTGTTGTTCCTCACCGTCAGCCGACCCTCTTTTCCACTGCCGAACCAACCGGAGACGTTTGCAGTCACTCGTTTGCGAACCCCTCGCGCGCCGCGCCTCGGCAAAGCGGGGCGCAGTCGCGACATTCATTGCAAAGCGGGATCGCAAGACCCGTTGCAGCGAGGTAATCGAAATGCTGTCCCATCTCAATCGAAACCGAAACGGAAAGCGCCACAATCCTCTGTTTGCCGCGCCGCTTGGCTCGGACATGGCCCGGATTTTGCCCGAAATGCCGCCTGACAGCGCGCCGCGTCAGGCCGCGCACGCCGCCCATGTTCCGTACCGAAGCCGCAAAGCCGGGCGCGCGTCGTTCTGGGGCGCGGTCGTCGGGATGGTCAGTCTGCTGGCGTGGCTGGTTCTCATCAACGTCGGCCTGGTGGTTGACAGCAAAGTCTACCGAACCAACGTCGCGCAGATGTACCGGCATTCCCTGGGCTATCAGGCGGAAAATCTGGGCATGATGTTTATCAGCTACACCTGGTCCAACGTCGCCCTGCTGTGTTGCCTCGCCGCCGTTCTGGGCGCGGTCGGCCATCGGGCGATGATTGTCGGACGAAGCGACAAACTC
>JBBRNU010000021.1:0-16611 GCA_038230115.1 Chthonomonadales bacterium
GGGGGCCTTGACCCCAACCAGTAGGGGCCCGGCCTGGTCCGTCCAGAACACGACGAAAGTGCGGCGCCCTAAGAAATTAGGTCGCCGTTCTTTTGCGTCGATCGCTTTCCTGTTCCTGGGGGCTGAAATTTATCGCCCTTCCATTTTCCATCGCCGCCCGCCCGCTTGTTGGATTCGTCCCGATGGTTTTGCGTTCGCGGGGCGAGTCACTTTTCGACGATGATTTTGATCTGGCTCGGACTGGCGAGTTCGATTTCCGGGCGGTCGCGATAGTCCACGACCTTGCCGGTAATCAAGACGCGCTTGCCCTGCAGGACTTTCATATCGGGGAATTTCGCGTAAGCGGGCGGCTTCAGCGCCGCCACCAGCGCGGTCTTGTAGTCGGCGGCGAAGTTCACCAGCACGATGCTGTTGCCGGTCATCGCGAAAACCCGCGTCACGGTTCCCTTGAACGCGGCTTCCTTCTCCTTGCCGATCTGCTTCTGCGCGCCTTTGAAGTCCGTCGCATCGAGGGCTTTGGCAACCAGCGGACTGCTGGCGGGAAGCGTGGCGAACTTGGTCTTGGCGGCGATGCTGGCCTGCGCGGGGCTGTTGGCAATGTAGCCGGAAGCCTTTTTCTCGCCGTCTTCGGCCTTTTGCGCGCGGCTGACCGGCGCAAGAAAGACGGTTGTCGCGGCGATCAGGGCGGCAAGCGCCGGGTTCTTTCGATTTTTCATGACGCGCTCCTTCGGTTCAAAAATGCGGGTGAACGAGGTCATTTGGCCCGGCTGGAATTTCTCTGTCTTCTTTGCGAGGGGCGTACGTCAAACCGGTTGAACGCAAAAAATGACTGCCGGGCCGCTAAATTGTTCGCCGGTATAGACGGAATTGTCAAAACTTGCCGATAATCTTTCAAGCGTCTCGAATCGTCGCCCTGCGCGCGGCGAACGCCCTTGATAGAATACCCGAATTTTGACTGATGGGCAGTTGCGCGTCGGACGCTCGTCCCAGGATAAAGGCGGCTTTGGCAATGCGGTTTTTTCGGTGCGCTTCCGGCTGGCAAATTCTCTGGCAAGGGTGGCGTCGTGGCTGCGATTGGCTGTCTCCGCAGCAGAATGCGGAGACAACGGATGATTTCGCCTCGCAGGAGCATTGGCGGCATGGCCGCCTGCTCGCCGTCTTGATCGCGGTCAGCCTGCCCTTCAACCTGATTTCGGTGGCGAAAATTGTCGCTTACACCACGCCGGCAAACGCGAGCGGTCTCCTTGTCTGGTTTTTGTTGGTGGCCGGAAGCGTCGCGCTGAACCGAAGCGGGCGCGTCGAGGCGGCCTGCCGCCTATTCCTGATCAGTTCCTTGACGCGCACGGGATTGTCTTTGCTGCTGATGCCATCCAGTCTGCTTCTCCTCGGCTGCCTGCTGTACACGACCTGCGCGATCACGGTGTTCGCATCCGGCTTTCTCATCGGGCGGCGGGCGCCTTTTCTCTTCGCCGCGCTCAATATCGCGGTCATCGAAGCCCATGTTTTTCTGCATCGCCACGACCTGACGACGCTTGCCGGTCTGCGCGGTACGCCGCTGCCCATCATCGCCACGCTGCCGGTCACGCTGCTGCTGATGATCGCCGCCCTGACGTATCTCAGCGCCCGCAGCATGGAAGACGCCCTGATGCGGGCGCAGGGCGTGGAGGAACTGGAACAGCGGCACGACCGGGTGGTGACGCAGGCCGAAGAATTGACCGCGCTCAACGAGCAGCTGCTGGCGATGCAGGCCGAATTGGAAGCGCACTACCGCGCGCTCGAAACCGCCAATGATCAACTCGCCGCCCAGGCTACGACCGACGTCATGACCGGCCTTGCCAACCATCGCGCGTTTCAGGAAGAACTGGCCCGTCAGATTGCGCGCGTGCAGCGCTCCAATGCGCCCCTCGCCCTCCTACTGCTCGATGTGGATAAGTTCAAGCAGTACAACGATTCTTTCGGGCATCTGGCCGGGGACGAAGTGTTGAAGGGCGTGGGCGGTTTGCTGCTCGCGGCGGTGCGGGAGGGCGATTTCCCGGCGCGGTATGGGGGCGAGGAGTTCGCGGTTGTGCTGCCGGAAGCCAATCTGGAGACCGCCCTTCAGGTTGCAGAGCGCATTCGAGCCAGCGTGGAAGCCTGCACGTTTCCCAACCGTGTCGTGACCGTTTCGATTGGCGTGACGCAGTACAGTCTCGCCGAAGCGACGGACACGCTGATTCAGCGCGCCGACGTGGCGCTGTACGAGGCCAAAGCCGCGGGCCGCAACTGCGTCCGGCTGTTCGCGCCCATGCTGACGAGCGAGGCGGGAACGACTGACAGCGGCGACAAGGAAGCCGCAGGCGACGACAATGCGTCGGTCATGGGCCTGATTTCTTGCGGCGGGGATGACCTATTTGCCACTTCGACAAACACCACCATGAACGCATTCACGTCGGAAGGCGGCGATGCAGGCGGTTATGAGTCCGAACGGGGCGCGCTTGCCGATGGCGAGACGCACGAGACGACGGTTCGCGAGGGAACGCCCGCTGCAATGGCAGCCGAAAGCCACGCCGATTTGGATGACGCGGCGGGCGCGATAGAAACGAGGGCGGAAACGGCGCAGGAGGCGATGCAGGCGGCGCTGGATGCGGCGCTGGACGCGGCGGGCGGCGATTTGAGCCTCGCGCCCCCGGACGCCCAGCCGTTTCCGTCTCCGTTTCTGTTCACGTATGGCGGGCTGGAAGGCCTGCTGCAGGAGCCGGGCGCGCGTATCCTCTCGGAATTGCTGACGGTGCTGGATCGGTGCAGCGCGGCGCAGTGGGGCCATGCCGAGCGCGTGGCGCGCTACGCCCTGCGACTTGGCAACGAACTCGCGGTCTATTACGAAGAGCGGCGCGCGACGCGGCCCCTGCTGCCGCGCCTGACGCCCGGCGACATCACCAGTCTGGCGTTTGGCGCGCTCCTGCACGACATCGGTAAAATCGGGATTCCCGAAGGCGTGTTCTCGAAATCCGGCACGCTGACTGAGGGGGAGTGGCGGCAGATACGCCGTCATCCGCTGTCGGGCGCAAAACTCATTGCCGACCTGCCCCTTCTGGCGCGGGGCATCCCGGTCGTGCGCTGCCATCATGAGCGGTGGGACGGCATGGGGTATCCGCAGGGGCTGGCGGGAACGGCGATCCCGCTTCCCGCGCGCATTTTCGCCGTATGTGACGCCCTCGACGTCATGACCACGCCCAAACCCTATCGGCCTGCCGCCTCGTTCGCCGCCGCCCGCGACAAAATTGCGCGCGGCGCAGGAAGCCATTTCGATCCCGATGTCGTGGCCGCATTCCTCCAGGTGTCGGAAGCCGACTGGCAAACGCTTGGCGGCCTCCCCGCCCTCCAGTCCGCCGGCGATGCCCTGCGCCGCGCCGCCTGAGTTTTGTCGTGACCGGGCGTTTGCCGGAGGTCAAAAACCCCCGGCAAATCTTTTTTCTGCCGGGGGGCAACCTCCGGCAACCGCCCCGTTTTCGACAATTACTGGTAGTAACACTACCCGCCCGGCTTTCCTCCCCACCCCGAAAAAATACTTCATATGTGTGAACATTTCACGTTTCCATTCGTATATTTATTAGGGCGGGCGGCAGGGACGCGAAGGACAATGCGCCGGGGTTTGGCATAGGAAACGTATGGACATCGCTTTGAACGCGCTGGAAACATTACCGCCGGGCGCTGCGTCTTATGGTACGCCAGACACAACGTTGTCCGACGCCATGCCGGACGCTGCCTCTTCCGACGATGCGGCGACGGTGCGCTGGCTGGAAGGCGCGCTGCCGCGCATTATGCGCCGCCTGATGGACTCGGAAAACCTGGAACTGCCCCTGCTGCAATTGCCGCTCGCGCAGCTGCGACTCGCGCAGGCGTTGTACCGCGACCCGGAAGACCCGGAGGCGGACGCGGGCGAAACGATGGGGCGGTTGAGCGAGCGGCTGGGCGTGCGGCAGAACGCGCTGACGCAGGCCGCGGACCGACTGATCAGTCATGGATTGGCCGAGCGGTTGAGCGATGCGCGCGACCGGCGCGTGGTGCGCCTGCGCCTGACCGCGACCGGCTGCGAGTGGGTCGGCATCCGCCGCAAGCGTCGTTTGGCGCATCTGAACCGGCTGTGGACGCTGCTGGAGCCGCAGGAGCGCGACGAGTTTTTACGGGCGGTGAAGCTTTTGGAGGCGGTTGGCGCGCGACTCGACCCGTCTGCGCCCCAGGCGGGCGGCGCGGCAAGCGCAGCGACAGCGACGACGACCGAAGAGGTTTTATCGCGGCTTGTCATTCCCACACTGCCGGAGTAAGCGCCTTTTTGCGCCTTCCGAACAGGTTTTGAATATTTCGGTTCGATAATTTTTTGATAGCGATCGCATTTCGACAAAGGAACGCAGCACGATGGCAACCGCAGAAACAACCCTTCCCGCCGCCAAGCGACGCGCGCGGCGCAAATCCCGCACTCTGCCTACGCTGGTCGGACTCGGCGCCGTGATCGGTCTGGGCTGGTGGGGCTGGACAAAATCGCACCCCGCCGAAAATCCGGCGGGCAAAATGCTGACCGCGCCCGTGACGCGCGGCGATCTGGTCGAGACGATTACGGCGACCGGCAGCGTAACCGCTCAGACGGGCGCGCAGGTCAAAATCGGCTCGCAGATTACCGGGCGCATCAAGCGGCTTTACGCCGATGTGGGCAGTTTCGTCAAGGCCGGACAGGTCATTGCGGAACTCGACCTGCCCGACATTCAGGCCCAGCTCGCCCAGGCGCAGGCCAACCTCGCCGCCGCCCGAACCCGGCTGGCGCAGCAGGAATCGGGCGTCGGGATGCAGCGAACCCAGACCAGCAGCGCCGTCGCCGGGGCGCAGGCCGAACTTCGCAGCGCCGAGGCGCGGCTGGCTTCGGCGCAGGCCGCGTCCACGCTGCAAAACGCGCAGACGCCCACAACCATCAAGCGCGCCCAAACCGGCCTGGCGGCGGCGCAGGCCGCGCTTTCCACCGCGAAATCCAATCTGGTCCAGACCGAAGCCGGAGCCAATCTGCAAATTCAAAACGCGCAGGAAGATTACAATCAGGCGGTCGCGACGGCCACCAACGCCTCGCTCAACTTGAACCGACAGCGCGAACTGCTGACACGCGGTTTTGTCGCCGCCAGCATCGTGGATGCCGCGCAGTCCACGAACGCCGTCAGCCAGTCGCAGGTTCTGGCCGCGAACCAGCGCATTCAACTGACGAAACAAAAGGTCGCCGCCGATACGCAGTCGGCTCGCGACGCTGTGACGCAGGCGCAGCAGAACGTTGAGGCCGCGCAGGCCGCGCTGGAAGCCGCCCGCGCCGACACGTATCAGGATAAGGCTCGCCTTGCGGACGTAGACAGCGCGCGGGCGTTGGCGGTTCAGTCGCGCGCCAACCTGCGGCAGGCGCTCGGCAACACCACGCAGGACATTCTCAAGCAGCAGGACATCCAGCAGGCCCGCGAAGCCGTGAAAGCGGCGCAGGCGCAGGTAGATTACAACCAGGCGCAGTCGGACAAAACCTTTATTCGCTCGCCCATTTCGGGAACCGTGCTGCAATTGGCTTCGCAGCAGGGCGAAACGCTCGCAGCGGGTTTGTCCGCGCCGACGCTGATTATCGTGGCCGACCTGAAGCGCCTGCAAGTGGACGTGTACGTGGATGAAACCGACATTGGGAAGGCGCGAATGGGACAGGAAGCCGATGTCAAGGTGGACGCTTTCCCCAAGCGCGTTTTCAAGGGGAAAGTGACGAAAATCGCGTCCGGCTCCACGATTCAGCAGGGCGTTGTGACCTATGACGTGACGGTCGCAATCGAAGACCCCAAGCATCAGTTGAAGCCGGACATGACCGCCAGCGTTACGCTGCAAACCGGCAAGCGCACCAATGTCCTGCTGATACCCTCGGAATCCGTGAAGGTCATGTCGCGCGGCGCGATGGTCAACATCCTCCCGCCCGGCGAGAAAGCGGAGCCGGTCAAGCGCACCATCAAGACCGGAGCGAGCGACGGCGTGAACACGGAAGTGCGCGACGGCCTGAAAGAGGGCGAAGTCGTGGTACTCGCGGGAATGGCCGATCCGAGCCGCAAGCAGGGGCCGGGCGCTTCCAACCCGTTCGGGCCGAGCGGCGGCGGCAAAGGCGGTGGCGGTGGCGGCGGGCGCGGCAGATAAGCGCCGCCTTCGCGCAAGGCTCTAACGGGGGCAGCCTAACCCCCCGGCCCCCTCCCAATCGCCGACGCGCTCCCCCTTCCCCGGTGGGGAATGGGGAGATTGAACCTTAAGTTTGCGGGTGAAGCGTAAGGTTATCAGGTCAGCGGCGCTTTTGCTTTGCCGCGCATCGCTCTCTTCGGGAGGAAGCGCACGGCTTTTGCCTCGCGCTCCCCCTTCCCCGGTGGGGAAGGGGGCCGGGGGGTTAGGCTGCTTCTCAATCAGAAACGCGGCAACACGGATACGAACACAACAATGACAACGGCAACGACACAAATGACCGTGCAAAACGAACCATTAACCGACCGACAGCCGATGCTGCGCCTGCGCGACATTCGCAAGACGTATGTCATGGGCGATCAGCAGGTACAGGCGCTCGACGGCCTCAATCTCGACATTCATATCGGCGAATTCGTCGCGATTATGGGGCCGTCCGGGTCGGGCAAGTCCACGCTGATGCACATTATCGGCTGCCTGGACGCGCCCACGAGCGGCTCCTATCAGCTCGACAGCGTGGAAGTGGCGGACATGGACGCCTATGAGCTGGCGCACATTCGTAATCGCAAAATCGGCTTCGTGTTCCAGGGGTTTAACCTGCTGGCCCGCACGAGCGCGCTGGAAAATGTCGAGCTGCCGATGCTCTACGCGCGGCGCAAGGACCGCGAGGAGCGGGCGATTATCGCGCTGGAAAAAGTGGGGCTTGGCGACCGTCTGGATCACAAGCCCAACGAGCTTTCGGGCGGGCAGCAGCAGCGCGTGGCGATCGCCCGCGCCATCGCTTCCGAGCCGCTGCTGGTCCTCGCCGACGAGCCGACCGGCAACCTCGCCAGCCTGCAAAGCGAAGAGATCATGCAGATTTTTCAGGAGTTGAACGACGAGGGCAGCACGATTGTCATGGTCACGCATGAGCCGGACATCGGGAAGCACTGCAAGCGGCAGGTGATTATTCGCGACGGGCAGGTCGTGGAAGACGAGCCGGTGCATGACCGCCTGCTTGCCAAAAACGTGCTGGAAGAAATGCATCGAGAACGCGAACGCGAACGGCAGCGAAAAGCGGGATTGGCGGTGGCGCAATGAATCTATTCGAAAGTTTGCGGGTCTCTCTGCGCGGGCTGGTCAGCAACAAAATGCGAACGGCCCTGACCATGCTGGGCATCATTATCGGCGTCGGCGTCGTCATTATCGTCGTCGCCATCGGGCAGGGCGCGACGCAGCGGGTCACGGATGTCGTGAACTCGCTTGGCACGAACATGCTCTCCATTTTTCCGGGGCAGGCGCGTTTGCGCGCGACGGCGGTTTCGCGGACGAGCGTGGCGACCAGCGGCGACCAGACCGCGAAAGCGCAGGCCGCAAACCATCTGACCCTGGACGACGCGCATCTCATCGCGCAGAACTTTTCTAAAACGGTAGACGCGGTTGCACCGCAGGTACGCTCCAACGTGCAGATTCGTCTGGGCGGTACGGACTCTACGACCAACCTGACCGGCGCAAGCATCGAATACCCCTACGTCAACAACGTGCAGATAGACCGGGGCCGATTCTTCACGGAATATGAGATTGACGGCAGCCAAAAAGTCTGCGTGGCGGGCGCGACGATTGCGGAAAAACTGACCGGCGACGCCAGGGCGGACTTGACCGGGCAGACCATCGCCATTAACCGGCAGAACTTCAAAGTGCTGGGAATGCTGACGCCGAAAGGGTCGGGCGCGTGGGGGCAGGATCAGGACGACCTGGTGGTGGTTCCGATCTCGACCGCAATGCGCCGTGTGCTGAACCGCCCGCATATTGACTTCATGTCCGTGCGGTGCGTCAGCCAGCGCATGATGCCGCTCGCGCAGGAGCAGATTTCCAACTTCCTGCGGAACCGGCACCACTTGCAGCCGCCGTTTCCCGACAACGACGACTTCAACATTCGCAGCCAGACCGAGCTGATGGAGCGCCAGCAGAGCGTGACCAGCACGATGACCTCGCTGCTGAGTATCGTGGCCGTCATTTCGCTGGTCGTTGGCGGCATCGGCATCATGAACATCATGCTGGTTTCGGTCACGGAGCGGACGCGCGAAATCGGCATTCGCAAGGCCATTGGCGCGACCCCGCGCGACATTCTGCTGCAATTCCTCATCGAGTCGGCGATTATTTCCCTGCTTGGCGGCATCATCGGCATCGGGCTGGGCGTGGCCGGGGCGTATTTGCTGGCCGCGGTCGCGGGCTGGAACACGATTGTGAATTCGACAGCGGTCTTTGCGGCGGTCGTCGTGTCGGCGGGCGTGGGCATCTTCTTCGGGATTTACCCGGCGAGCAAAGCCGCCGCGCTGCATCCCATCGAGGCGCTGCGGTATGAATAAAGCGGGCGGGGAAACGCTCGGCGGCGAGCGGCAAGGCGCGGCGAACGGGGCGGAACCGGAAACGGACTCCCCGGTGCGCGCTTTTTCGCTAACGCTGGACGAGGCTCCGCTCGCCGACGGTCTGGCGGACGGCGGGACGCAGCCGGACGTGAACGCGGCGGAGGCGGCGCTGGCCGCGTCACCCCGATCTATCAAACCGCACGGCCCGCTTTACGCGCTCTCGTTTCGCAATTTTCGGCTGTTCTTTTACGGGCAGTTGATTTCGGTCGCGGGAACCTGGATGCAGTCCGTCGCGCAGCAGACGCTCGTCTGGAACCTGACGCATTCGGCGCGCTGGCTGGGTATCGTGTCGGGCGCGGGCGCCATCCCGTTCGTGCTGTTCACGCTGTGGGGCGGGCAGATCGCTGACCGCTACCCACGCCGCACGACGCTCGTGTGGACGCAGACCGTGATGATGCTGCTGGCGTTCGTTCTCGCGGTTCTGGCGACCAACCGTATCGTGCCGGTGCAGGCGTGGCACGTGGCGGTTCTGGCCGGACTGCTCAACGTCGTCAACGCCCTCAATATGCCGGCGCAGCAGGCGTTCGTGACCGATATGGTGGACGACCGGGCTGCGCTTTCCAACGCCATCGCCCTGAGTTCGCTGCGGTTCAACCTGGCCCGTTTTATTGGCCCGATTCTGGCGGGCGGCGTGGTTTATAAACTAGGCATCGCGTCCTGTTTTACTCTGAACGGCCTGAGTTTCCTCGCCGTTATCGCGTCCCTCCTGATGATGCGTCTGAAACCGTTTACCCCGCGCGAAACGAGCGGCTCGGTGTGGGGCGGCTTCCACTACATTCGACAGGAGCATCGCGTCCTGCGAATCGTTTTGCTGGTAGGGGCGGCAAGCCTGCTCGCCTGGTCTACCTCGACCCTGTTTCCCCTGCTCGCCGACCGCTACATTCCTGCCGTTTTCCACACGACGTTAGCGCGACTTTCGCCGGATCAGCGGCAGCGGTATTCCGCGCTTCTGCTCGGTCGCCTGATGGCCGCCAACGGGATCGGAGCCGCCATCGGCGCGTTCGGGCTGGCGGCGTTCGGCGAGCGCATTCCCCGCGCCCTGCTGATTTATGGCGGCGCGTTCGCTTTCGGCGTCGCACTGCTCTTCGTGGCCGGAGCGCCGACCTTTACCCTCCTGCAAGCCTACCTGGTTATCAGCGGAATCGCCATGATTATTTTCGGCATGAGCTGCAACACGCAGGTACAGCAGGAAGCGCCGGACGCCCTGCGCGGGCGTGTGATGGCCGTTTACACGCTGACCTTCGGCGGCCTGATGCCGGTCGGCGGTCTGGAAATAGGCTTTCTCGCCCAGCGCATCAACGCGACTCAAGCGATTCGGGGCAACGCGGCCCTGTGTCTGATCGTCACCGCCTTCGTCTTGGCCTGGCGTCTGTCCGAGCGCCGCCGCCCCGCCCCCGAACCCGCTAGAGGTTAAACGTGCGGGCTGCCAGCCGCCTAACCCCCCCGGCCCCTTTCGTGGGAGAATTCACCTAACCCCCCGGCCCCCTTCCCCACCGGGGAAGGGGGTGACTGGACATTGAGTTTGAGGGTTGGGCGTGATGCTGCATAATGGAAGCGCTTCTGTTGGTTGCCTGCCAACCTCTTCTCGTTTTGGGACAAGTCCGCGCCTCATGTTCAGTCACCCCCTTCCTCGGTGGGGAAGGGGGCCGGGGGGTTAGGTGATTGCGAGACCTTTTCTCTTTCCTGCCAGTAGCGCTCGGCAAGGATAATGGCAACGTAATCGTCGTAGGGACGCCAGGGCGTGCGGAGGGTGCGGGGAACCAGACGCTGCCAGCCGACCGGAGCGTTTTCGGCGACGAAGCGGGCGCGGGCGAGTTCGGACGTGTGCGACTCGTCCACGCGCTGAACGGGCAGGTCGAGTTGGGCGGCTTCAAGAGCGCGTAGGAGCGGTTTCGAGCCGGTTCCCGCGCCCACAAGGAAAGCGACCGGGCGATGCGCGGCAATCAACTCGCGCGCCATTTCTACGACGCGTAGGGCGTCCATAATGGCGCGAAATCGAACCGCTCCATTCTGCGCCACGACCGCCACGCCGCACTTCGCGCTGCCGGGATCAATCGCCAAAACAACCGCCTCGCGGCCCTCGACTGTCCGGTTATCGGAAGCGGCGGGCGGCGGGGCGGTTGGTTCGTCGGACATGGTTTCTGTTGGGAGACATGGGGCAGAGAACGGGAATGAATCCCCGTCCTGAAACGCTAGCCCGCCTGCGCGGGCTAAAGACGGCGCTGACTGAATACGCGCCGTGTCTCGTTGCCTGCGCGGGCTGAATACGCGCTCGGTTTCGTTGCCTTTGCAGTTTGAAAACGTTTTGCAGAAGCGGCATTTCAGGCCACGCAGGTGGTCTGTGCATTTCAGAACGGGGATTCATTCCCGTTCTCTGCGTTCCAGAATGTAGCGTAAAAATTTTTAGCGCAAATCCGACGTGCGCGTCAGGCGAAAGGTCAGACGCAGCGGGTCGGCGGACGTGATCGGCTCGGACGCGCTGGCCGTAAGGGTCAGCAGTCCGCCCATGCGCCTTGCGCGTTCTGTCAGCAAAGCCAGCTCTTTCGGGCCGATGATGCCGACCTGCGCCGTTCCGCTGTCGGGATCAATGCGGGGCAGCAGTCCGCCCTGAAGAGCCGCGTCGCGCACGTCTTTTTGCAGGAAACTCAAGAGGGCGTCCACGATAGAATCGGTGGATTGGCGCGCGTCAATCCGGCGCGAGGCCACGACCGCGCCCTTGCTGAAGACCGATTTCACGACGCGCGGCGACAATTCCAGCAGCGCCTGCTCGCCCGCGAAGGTGTTGCTGACGGTGTTGGCGATCACGACGACCGGGGCGTCGCTGCCAGCCAGGTTCTCGATGAGGGCGTTCAGGCTCGCGTTTTCGTCGGCGTCCTGCGTGTCGGCGAGCGTCACGACGCGCTTGTTGACGATGCGAACCGCGCGTCCGTTATCGCCCCGACTGGCCCCGCGCGACCGGGCCTCGGCGTCGGCGTCTTCCAGCAGACCGATCAGGTCGCGGCGCAGGGCTTCCGGTCGCTGATGCGCGTCGAGGGTGCGTCGGGCCAGTTCCACGCCCGCCCGCAAAACCAGCCGCCCCTGCCGCAGCGCGCTGACGGTTTGCGTGAAAGTGCGTCCGGCCCCGGCCAACTGGCTGAACAAATCATCCTGCTTGCGAGTCAGGCTGTTGACCTGCGCTTCCAGAATACCGGCCTGTCGAATCTGCTCTTCGTTGGCGCGAAGCAGGGCGGTTTTGGCCGCCTGCAAATCCGCGCTTTCCCGGCGCAGGCGCGTGTTGCCCTCGGTCAATTCCCCATTGCGGGTCTCGAACGTCTGGTTCTGGCGGGCCAGTTCCGTGTTGCGATGCTCCAGATCAATGTTATTGCGCGAGTAGGCGATGTTCTGCTCGGCCAGGTCTTTGTTGACCAGCGTGGCGTTTCGGTTTTCGCGTGACAAAGTATGGTTCTGGCGCGCAATTTGCTGATTGTCCTGCACTAATTGACGCTGCTTTCGCTGCTCCGCCTGCACGGTGCGCTCCAGTTGATATTTCCGCGTTTGCAGCGCCATGTTTTGCGCGACCGACTCGGCGTTTTTGCGGGTGAGCGTCAGGTTGCGGCGCTGCACGGCTTCGCTTTCCCGGCTGACGCGGGCGTACTGCTCGGACGTTTCGTTGAGTTTGCCGGTCGTGAGGTTGAGCTGCGTGCGCGTGTTGGACAGGCTGGCGTTGAAATCAATGCTTTTGCGGATCAGATCGGCGTTCAGGCTCTTGTTTTCGGCAATGGCCCGCTCGCCGCGCAGCACGACCTCGCGCACGGGGGGCGCAACCAGCAGCACGGTCGCCATGCTCATGAACGCGATGAACGCTCCGGTCAGGCTGGTAATCAGGATGGCGGTATGTTTGGGACGCAGGCCGAACTTGGAGATGCGCTTTTTGCCCCAGCGCCGCCCCTGCAAGTCCCCATAATAAGCAATAAACCCGCCCAGAACTATCAGCGACAGCAGGGCGAGCAGCGTCCAAATCATCGCTCTGGTCTCCTCCAAACGTTCCCAACGCAAACGCGCGCTCTAAGAAATTTTCGCAGAGCCTAGTCGCCCCTCAGTGAGACAAAAAACCGGCGATTTTGTTGCTAACGCGAGGCGCGCAGCGTCAGGACAAGGCCCACGACCGCGCCCACAATGTCGGCGGCAAAACTGGCGAGGATTGGCGACATCGCCCCGTTTTTGCCGACCACGAACATCGAATGATAGAACACCCAGTAGAGAAAGACGATGAAAATCGCCAGTCCGAACCCGACCGATTTGCCGCCGCCGCGCTGCGTGTTCAGGCCCAGGGCCGCGCCCACGACGCCGAAAATCAGGCTGGCGAAGGGCAGGGCGATTTTGCCGTACAGGTCTACCTCTTTGCCGCGCGCCTCAACGTCGCGCCCCTTCTGGCGGTCGTCGCGAATTTCCCGGCTCAGTTCGCCGAAACTCTTGCGGTTGGCGTCGGTGATTTCCGAGCTGACCATCTCGTCGAAGTTTTTGCCGAGCGAGACGTTTTTGGGCAGCGCTTGCAATTCATGAAAATAAAGCGGCATCACGTTTTCGATGTAGCCGGTCGTTTTGTCCGGCGTGTACACGAGCGAATAGCCGTCCTGATACAGCCATTTTCGCTGGCCCTTGTCGAAAACGGCCCGGTCGCAATAGACGACGACTTCGGGCTGATCCAATCGCTTCGCGTCGCGGCTGTATTTGGCGATCGTGACGCGGCGCATCGTCTGCGTGCGCGCGTCATAGCCCCCGCCAACATACACATAGCCGTCCAGACTGCCGCTGCCGTCCTTGCTTTCCAGCGCGAACTTCAGGGGCCGGTCGGATTTGGCGAGCTGTTTCACGGCCTCGGTTTTCAAATCCCACATCGCCGTGCTGGCCGGGGGAACCACCCAGTCGTTCCAGAAAAACGCCACGACGCTGACGAGCGCGCCCATGAGGAAGACCATGCGGGCGGCGCGCGGAAAACTGACGCCCGAGGCGAATACGGCGATGATTTCGCGGTCTGCCGAAAGACGCCCGAAACCGAGCAGGCCCGCCAGCAGCATCGCCATCGGGAACGTTTGCGCCACGACCGCCGGCAGGCTGAACAAAATGAATTTCGTGACCGTCCACAGCGCCACGCCCTGCACCAGCAAATCGGTCGCCTGAAACAGCGACGCGGCGGTGAATACCAGCAGCATGAACATCAGCAGGCCGTTGACGAACGGGCCGATCAAATCTTTCAGAACGAGTTTATCAATGAGTCGCATCGCCGCCGCCTTCGGGCAAGTCGCGCCGGTCGTTATCGTCGGGGGGAGTATGGTTCGTTCGGGCGTCGTTATTATCGGGGGGCGCGCTGGCGCTGTCGGGCCGGGTCGCGCCGGGTTCGGCGGGAAGCGCGAACGAGTTGGCGGGCGGCGGGCCGTCTTCTTCCCCGTCCCATTCGCCGCTCAGTCGGCGCAGTTCGGCTTCGGCGGCCTCGCGCGCCGCATCCCGCTGGTTCTGACCGTAGCGCTCGCCGAAATAGGTGGCGCGGGCGCGCGGGTCGTCCAATAATTGGTCGGACGCGCCCTCGAACTGCTTTTTGCCGTCGGCCACGATGTAGGCGCGCTGCGTAATGCGAAGCATGGCTTCGACGTTGTGATCCGTAATCAGGATGCCGATTTTGTCCTGCCGCGACAGGCGATAAATAATGTCCTCGATGTCCTCGATGGCTTTGGGGTCCACGCCCGTAAACGGCTCGTCCAGCAGAATAAAGCGCGGGCTGGCCGCAAGCGCGCGGGCGATCTCGACGCGCCGCCGCTCGCCCCCGGACAGCGTTTTGCCCTGATTATGCCGAATGTGCGTGATGTGCAAATCTTCGAGAAGTTTTTCGCGCCGCGCCTTGCGTTCTCCTGCCGGGATTTTTTGCACTTGCAAGACTAATTGCAAATTCTCCTCGACGGTCAGGTTGCGAAAGACGGACGGCTCCTGCGGCAGGTAGGAAATTCCGGCCCGCGCCCGGCGGTACATCGGCTGGCGCGTGATGTCCTGCCCGTCCAGCAAAACGCGCCCGCCATTCGGTTTGACGAGGCCGACGATCATGTAGAACGTCGTCGTCTTGCCCGCGCCGTTGGGGCCGAGCAGGCCGACCACTTCGCCCTCGCTCACTTCGATGCTGATGCCGTTGACGACGCGCCGTCCCCGGTAGCTTTTGACTAAATCGTGGGTAAGAATCTGCAAGTCAGGGCTTTCCCGCCGTCGTGTTCAGGCCCGGCGTTGTCTTTGCCGCGTCCCCTTTACCCGCTCCGTTTTTGCCAATCCCATTTTTGCCGGGCGCGCTGGACGCGGGAGGAACCGGCGGGACTTTGGGCCGGACGGTTTCGCGCGGCGTAAACTCGACGGTCGCGGTTTCGCGCGGGCTGTCAATGTCGTAGGCGTACACTTTGGCCGCCAGGTTCAGTCGCAGCGTGTCGCCGCTCGCCCCGATGATGACGCCGGGCTTTTGCAGCTGCTCGGCATCGGTAACGACGATGCGAAACGGCCCGACCGCCGAAACCACGCGATCCTCTTTCGTGTTGGCGAGTTCGGCGCGCGTGGCGGTTCCGCGCACGGTCTGCATCGTCTTGCCGGAGAGCGTGGGCTGCGCGACCTCGAAGCGCACGTTACCGGTCGCCTCAGCCTTTGCCAGCCCCGTGTCTTTGGCGAACGTGGTGATAACTTTGCTGGCCTGCAGCTTCGTCAGCGTGCGCGCGGCCTTGTCTTCGGTTTCGACCACCGTTTCGTCGCCGATCATCGCGGCGGTCTTGCCGGGCGTCAGGGTCGCGCTGGCGAAACCGGAAATCGTGACCGTCCCATACGCGAAACGCGGCGCTTCGGAACTGGCGGCCGAGGCGGGCTTCGGCGCGTCCGGCTTGGCGACCGGGGGCGGTTTTGGCGTAAACTGAAGGCGCGTTCGGGCGGGCGCTCCGGTCATCTCGATGGTTTGCGGGTCGCCCAGACCGACCGTGAGCGTTCCCACCGTCAGGGTCGCCGGAGCCAGCAGCGAGTCGGGAGCCGTCAGCGCCGCGTCCACGCCGCCGGAAATCGTCACCGCCCCGCCCGTCGGATTGTACTCGGCGCGGCTGCCCGTCCCCGTCACAATCGGGCCGGGATGGTCGGGCGAACCGGCCCGCGCCACGCGATAGCGAACGCCGCCCGTCGCCGTGATGCGCTCGAAGCGGTCGCCCTGGTCGGCATAGAAGGCTTCCACAACGGGCGCGGTCAGGCTGGCGTTCGTGCGCGCATCGGCGTCGGCAAATTCCAGCGTGGTCGCCGGGCCGCTAAAGCGCGCGACCTGCCCGATCTGAAAGACGCCGGTTTCGTACTGCCGGACGTGAATTTCGCCGGTAATCGCGCGGCGCGGCGCGGCGGTCGGCTTGTTTTGCGCGTTGTCCGCGTTTGGCGTATCGAGCGCGTTTGGCTTGCCTTGCGGGTTGGCCGCGCTTTCCTTTTCTTTGGTTTGTTCTTTGCCCTGCGGAACGGACGCGCTTGGGCGGGGCGTGAACCGGAGGTCGTTGGCGGCAGGTCGGCCCGCCAGCGTGTAGCGATATGGCGAAGTCGTCAGGTCAACAACAACGCGCTCGGCCTGAAGGGTTCCCGGCCCGGTCAGGCGCGCGGCGTCCATAATCTGCGCGCGAACCCCGCCGCTCAACTCGATCCGACGCGCCGCGCTGCGGTAGATAGCGTGACCCGCCGTTCCCTCGACCGTCCGCGTCCCACGGTCTGCCGTCTGCTGCACGAGCGTGTAGCGCACATTGCCGGTCAGGTCGGCGTCGGCCCCGCGTCCCGCTTTGCGCGCCTGAATATCGTCGGCGTGAAGCGTGATTTGCGACTTCGAGGTCAAATCGGTCGTTTCCAGCGTCGTGGGCGGCCCGACCAACCGCGCGCGTTCCCCCGAGAGCGTTCCCCGCAGCCGCCGGTAGCCGGAAACGCTGACAATGCCCAACCGGGTGACATTTGCGTTGGACGCGCCATTGGCGTTGGA
>JBBRNU010000022.1:0-16098 GCA_038230115.1 Chthonomonadales bacterium
GCGGGCGCGTGGCATTCCGTTTGACGCCTGTCCAAAAAATAACCGCGCGGGCTGTCAGGCGAAACGCATAGATAGAAATATGGACGAGATTAGGAACATGGAACTGCTGACCGAAAGCCTGCTGCAACTGATTACCGAGACGGCGACCAACCTGCCGGAAGACGTGCGCGCGACGCTGCGCCGCTATCGGCATCACGAGCCGTCCGCCACGCAGTCCGGGCAGGCGCTGCAAATCATCAATTTGAACGTGGACATGGCGAAGGAAAACGTGTCGCCGATCTGCCAGGATACCGGTATGCCCACCTTCCTGGTGCATACGCCCGTCGGCGTCAACCAGCTCGAAATTCGGCGCGCAATTCTGGCCGCCGTCGAGGAAGCGACCCGGCGGGGCAAGCTGCGCCCGAACTCCGTAGACAGCGTGACCGGCAAAAACAGCGGCCTGAACCTGGGGCCGGGAACGCCGGTTATCCACTTCGACCAGTGGGAACAAAACGACATCGAGGTAAAATTGCTGCTCAAGGGCGGCGGCTGCGAGAACAAAAACATCCAGTATTCGCTGCCCGCCGAATTGGAGCATGTCGGCAAAGCGGGGCGCGATCTCGAAGGCGTGTACAAATGCATTCTGCACGCCATCTGGCAGGCGCAGGGACAGGGGTGCAGCGCGGGCTTTCTGGGCGTGTGCATCGGCGGCGACCGCACGAGCGGCTATTCCGGCGCCAAAGACCAGCTTTTCCGCGACCTGCGCGATGCGAACCCCGACCCGATATTGGCCGCGCTCGAAGCCCGCGTCATGGCGCACGCCAACGACCTGGGCATCGGCACGATGGGGTTTGGCGGCGCGGTCACGATCATGGGCTGCAAAATTGGCGCGCTCAACCGCCTGCCCGCCTCGTTCTTCGTGTCGGTCGCCTATAGTTGCTGGGCGTTTCGGAGGCTGGGCGTGCGTCTCGACCCGCAAACCGGCGCGATCACGCAGTGGCAGTATCGCGACGAAAACCCGCAAAAGATGGCCGAAGCCGAGGGTCTGCCAACGACCGGACGCGAGTTTACGTTCCACACGCCCTTGTCCGAAGCCGACGTGCGGCAATTACGGGTCGGCGACGTGGTGGTTTTGAACGGCCCGATGTTCACGGGCCGCGACGCCCTGCATAAGTATTTGTCCACGCACGCCTCGCCTGTAGATTTGAACGGCGCGGTCATTTATCACTGCGGCCCGGTCATGCTGAAGGACGAGGACGGGCGCTGGCACGTCAAGGCGGCGGGGCCGACGACCAGCATTCGCGAGGAGCCGTATCAGGCCGACATTCTGCGGAAGTTTGGCGTCCGGGCGGTCATCGGCAAAGGCGGCATGGGGCCGAAAACGCTGGAAGGCTTGGCGGAAGTCGGGGCCGTGTATCTTAACGCGATCGGCGGCGCGGCGCAGTTTTACGCCGAAAAAATTACCAATGTGACCGGCGTGGACTTTCTGGAAGAGTTCGGCGTTCCCGAAGCGATGTGGCATCTGACGACACAGGGCTTCGTCGCCGTCGTCACGATGGACAGTCACGGCAATAGCCTCCATGCCGATGTCGAGCAGGCAAGCGGCGCGAAACTAGAATTGCTGGCCGCGTCGTCATAATCTTGGCTTTTCCGGCCTGATGCAAGCCCAACGGGAATTGAACGCTTCAATGATGAGGAGAAATCATGCGACTGCGCGTCAGCGATAATCACCGATTCGTGGTGCGGGAAGACGGCGCTCCTTTTTACTATCTGGGCGATACGGCCTGGGAACTGTTTCACCGGCTCACGCGCGAAGAGGCCGATTTCTACCTCGAAACCCGCGCGGCGCAGAGGTTCACGGTCATCATGGCGGTCGTGATCGCCGAGCATGGCGGGCTGCAAACGCCCTCAGCGTATGGCGAATTTCCGGTTCACGACAACGACCCCGACCGGCCCAACGAAGCTTATATGCAGCACGTAGATTATGTCGTCAACAAGGCCGAATCGCTGGGGCTGACAATCGGAATGCTGCCGACATGGGGCGACAAGTGGAACAAAGCGTGGGGCGACGGGCCGGAAATTTTCACTCCCGACAACGCCCGCCGTTACGGGGCGTTTCTGGCAGAACGCTATCGGGACAAGCCGATACTCTGGATTCTGGGCGGCGACCGGACGGTGGAAACCGAGGCCCATTACGCCATTATTCGCGCGATGGCGGCGGGCATTCGCGAGGCCGACGACGACCAGCATCTGATCACGTTTCATCCGCAGGGCCAGCAAACGTCGTCGCAGTATTTTCATAACGACGCCTGGCTCGACTTCAACATGTACCAGACCGGGCATACGCGCGACCGGGACGCTTACCGGAGCGTAGAAGAAGAGTATGCGCTCACGCCGCCCAAGCCCAGCATGGACGCCGAGCCGGGCTACGAAGACCACCCGAACAGTTTCAAGGCCGAAAACGGCTATCTCGACGCCTATGACGTGCGGAAATCGGCATATTGGGCCGTATTCGCGGGCGCGTTCGGCAATACCTACGGCTGCCACGACATCTGGCAGTTCTATGACGGCATTCGCAAGCCGATCAGCGTGGCGCGAACGCCCTGGCGAACCGCCATTAACTTTGACGGCGCGAACCAGATGCGCTTTGTGCGCGCCCTGCTCGAATCGCGCCCGTTCCTGACCCGCCTTCCCGACCAGAGCCTGCTCGTGTCCGACGCGCTGACCGGAACCGACCACATTCAGGCCACGCGCGGCGCCAGCGGCGCTTACGCGCTCGTGTATTCGGCGTCAGGCCAGCCGTTCACCCTGGATGTGTCGAAACTTTCGGGCGAAACGCTGACCGCAACCTGGTACGACCCGCGAACCGGAACCGCGAACCGTTTCGACGCCATCGCAAAAACCGGGACGCCAACGTTTACGCCGCCCACGCAGGGGCCGGGGAATGATTGGGTTCTTGTCCTCGATGACGCCGCCCAAAATTTCGCGCCGCCCGGACAGCGTTAGAAATTAGATAGGACTATCAGGCCGCAATGGACGCGATTGTTTTGTTTTCGCACGGGTCGCTTTTGTGCGGGGCGGGCGTGGCTCTGGAAGCGCACGCCGCCCGCCTCCGCGCGCAGGGGTTGGCTCCGATTGTCGAGGTTGGCTATCTCAATTACAGCGCGCCCTTCTTTCTGGAGGCCGTCGCCAGATGCGTGCAGGCGGGCGCGAGCCGAATTCTGGTGACGCCCTATTTTCTGGTTCCGGGCAAGTTCGTCAGGACGGATTTGCCCAAAGCGGTTCAGTCGGCGCAGGCTGAATATCCGGCCCTGACGTTCGTTGTCGCGCAGCCCATCGGCTTCGACGAAACGCTGGCCGACGCCCTGATCGCCAGCGCGCGGGCGGCCCGGCCCGAACCGGCCTGGCGCGACGAATTGCGGAACGCGAGCGCGCACTGCCGCGCCAGGCCGGACTGCCCGCTTTTCGGCACGCCCGACTGCCCGCGCCAGCCAACCCCGCCCACGCCCCTTTCTGACGTGGCTGCCGGGAAAGAAATCGAGGAACTCCGCGCATGACCGCCGTCAGCGTCCCAACTAATTTGACCAAGTCCGCCAACATCCCGAACGACGCGCCGCCTGCCGCCGCGCCCGACGTTGCGCCAACTGCATTCGTGGACGCCCTGCTCGTGATGGTGCATGGCAGCCCGCGCCCGGTCGCCAACGAGGAGATGTTTCGCGTCGTGGAAGTCGTGCGGCAGCGGGGCGCGTTTCCGATTGTCGCGGTCGGATTCATGGAGTGCAACGCGCCGTCCATTCCCGAATCCATTGACGCCTGCGTTGAACAGGGCGCGACCCGTGTTCTGGCGGTTCCCTATTTCCTGCACACCGGAACCCACGTCGCCGACGATCTGCCGACGCTGCTGGAAGCCGGACAAACCCGTCATCCCAGCGTCGCCTTTCGCATGGGCGCGTATCTGGGACAATCGGAATTGCTGACCGATATTCTCGCCGAACGCGCGCAGGCCGCGCTAATGGGGGCAGAGAACGGGAATAAATCCCCGTCCTGAAATGCGACGAACGGGAGAGAACGGGATTGAAACCCCGTTCTGAAATGCGTAGCCCGCCTGCACGGGCTAAAGACGTAATAGCGCGGGCTAAAGATGCACTTAGACCTGTCTATACGGGCTGAAGATGACGCTGATTGAAGACGCGCTCTGACCAGTCTGCCTTCGCGGGCCGAAAACATGTCGGCAGAGCGGCATTGCAGGCCACGTAGGTGGTCTGTGCATTTCAGAACGGGGTTTCAATCCCGTTCTCTCCCCGTTCTGATACGCTAACTCGGTCTCGCCTTTCAAACTCAATTCCGTTTTATGCCCATGCACCCTAACCACTTACCGGGCCGGTTTTTGCCCACCCTCTTTTCTCTCTTCGCGCTGCCGCTTTTCCTGCTCTTTATGGGGATTCACCCGGCGCTGGCCCAAACGCCGCTGCGAAACGGCGGGTTTGAGGGCGGCGCGGGCGGCGACGGGCGCAGGGGCGGCATCCCGGAATGGACGGCCTACGAAACCGGATATGACGTGGATCGGCAAACGCATCGGGGCGGCGACCAGAGCCTGCGCTGCGACAGCCTGAGCGTTCTGGCGCGGCGCGGAGCCGTGCAAATCCTGCCCCTGAACCAGATGCGCCCGACGCCCCTGCTGATTACCGGATGGAGCCGGGCCGATCAGGTGGACGGCGGCAAAAACCCGGATTACGCGATTTATGCCGACCTGACGTTCGCCGACAATACGCACGAGTGGGGATTGTCCGCGCCTTTTCGCACCGGCACGCACGATTGGGAACGCCGCGAACTGCGCGTCACGCCCCGCAAACCCATCAAAACCCTCGCGCTCTACGCCCTCTTTCGCCAGCACGTCGGCACGGCCTGGTTCGACGATTTCTACGTGCAGGTTCTTGACCCGGCCCGCCTGTTCGACGGTCAGAATCTCGCCGCGCCCGCCCGTTCGTTCTCCGCGCCCAAACCCGCCCGGCCAAAACCCGGAACCCGTCCCGTCGCCAAAATTCCTGCCGCCCCGACAACGCCGATTGTCGTCAAAACGCGGGACGGGCTGAACCTCACGTTCAGCGCGCAGGGCGACCTGACGCGCGTCCGCACCGGGGAACGCGACCTGAGTTTTCCGACCGGGGGCGGCTTTTTCGCGCGCGACGTGGCGAACGGCGGCCCGATCGTTCCGATGCGCGGTCTGGCGCGAGCCTATCAGGGCGGTGTGCGGATCGAATGCGCGTCCACGCCCCTGCGCTGCCGCTTCAACGCCAAAGTCATGCCGGGGGGCGACGCGCTCACCCTCGACGGCGAAATCACCGACGTTACCGGCGCGGATCGGGCGCTTACCATTTACTTCGCGCTGCCCGTCCGCGCCGACGGCTGGCAGTGGGGGCAGGACATCCGCCAGTCCGAGACCATCCAGCCGGAGCGCGAATACAGCCGGACGGTCGGGGTCAATATCGGCGCGACCGGAACGCTTTCGCAATATCCGTTCGGCTGCCTGTCGAGCGTGCAAACCAGCGCCTCCAGCACGCCAATCAATGCGGCGACCGGCCTGGGAATTGCGAGTCAGATGGACTGGCCGAGCGTGTACCGCATTTTCTACAGCGGACAATCGCGTCAGTTCGTAATCGCATGGGATTTCGCTCTGACCGCCAAAACCGCCGCATGGCCCGCGCACAACGCCCGGTTTCGCGCCAGTCTGTTTCGCCTGACCGCCGGGGAAGCCGTCTGGGGGTTTCGCGCCGCGACCAAACGCTTTTATCGCCTCAACGCGCCCGGCTTCGCGCGGCGCGGGCAGCCCGACGGGGGTTGGCTTCCTTTCGTAGACCCGGCCACGATTACAAATGTCGCCGATTTCGGCTTCGCGTACCACGAAGGCGATAACAGCGTCGCCGCCGATGACGCGCTCGGCCTGCTCAGTCTGCATTACAGCGAGCCGATGACGCACTGGCTCGCCCTGCCCCCCGAACTGCCGCGCACGTATGAAACCGCCCTCGCCCAGCTGCGAAAAAACGCCGAGTCGAACGATTTGGGGACGCGCGACCCGGCCCGCGCCGCGCTCAATACCGGAACGCGCGACGAAAACGGGCGTTTCAATCTGGAGTTTCGCAACGAACCCTGGACGAACGGCGCGGTCTTCGTCGTGAACCCGAACCCGGAACTGCCCGCCACAACCGATCAGCCGTCGCGCGCGTCCCTGCTCTACACGTTTGAAACCGCCGCCCGGCGTTATCCCAATAACTACGACGCGAAACGAACCGGGCTGGACGGCGAGTATCTGGACTCGCTCGAAAGCTGGAGCGACACGCAGGATTATCGCTACGATCACCTGCGCGCCTGCCCCTACCCGATCCCGTTCGACACCGGCAGCCGCCAGCCCGTCTTGCCGCAATGGTACTCCACGCATACGTTCGCCCGGTTCGCCAGCGCCGACCTGCACAATCGAAGGCGGCTCCTGATGGCGAACACGACGCCGGTTCGCTTCTCGATTTTCGCGCCCCTGCTCGACGTCATGGGCATCGAAGTGAACTGGCTCGACGCAAACGGGCAGTACCGACCGGACGGCGATGACGTGTTCAACCTGCGGCGAACCCTGAGCGCGCAAAAGCCCTACTGTCTGCTGATGAACGCCGACTTCAACCGCTTCGACTCGCCTCTGGTGGAACGCTATTTTCAGCGCTGCCTGTTTTACGGCGTGTTTCCCGGCATGTTCAGCGCCAACGCTTCGGACAACAACTACTGGCAAACCCCGCACTGGTACAACCGCGACCGCGCCCTCTTCCAAAAGTATCTGCCGCTCGTCAAGCGCGTTTCGCAGGCCGGGTGGGAGCCGATTACCCAGGCGCGCAGCGACACGCCAAGTGTGTTCGTCGAGCGCTACGGCGCGCGGCTGTTCACGCTTCGCAGCGCCGCCGACCAGCCCAAAACCGCCGTCCTGACCCTATCCGCCGCCGCGCTCGGCCTCCCGAACACGCCCTTCCGCATTGTCAACCTCGTGACCGGAACCGAAGTCGCCGCGCAGCGCGCCGGTTCCAACCTGACCCTGCGCCTGACGCTTCAGCCCGACGAAACCGCCGTCCTCGAAATCCGATAACCCATTCGCCAGGGCAGATAGCGCAACGCCCCGCTTCCAGGGCGGGGCGCGAACGGACCTTTGGAAACGGAAAGCGGGGCGCAACGAACAGGTCATGATTCTTCTGTTCAGCGGCAATCAAACCTCCCACTGCCAGTCAGTATGCGACTTCCTACAGCGGCGCAGAAGCCCGCGCTCCCCTCCATTGTACGCCGAAACCATTTGCCGATGCAGACAGATTTCACCAATTGCGTGT
Source organism: Chthonomonadales bacterium (assembly GCA_038230115.1). Classification (GTDB taxonomy): domain Bacteria; phylum Armatimonadota; class Chthonomonadetes; order Chthonomonadales; family Chthonomonadaceae; genus JBBRNU01. Next base: position 7,338 of record JBBRNU010000022.1, read on the forward strand.
CGCTGGGCGGGCGTCCGCGACACCTGCCGACTGCGCCCCAAAACAAGACTACGCCACGTCCTCCGGGGCGACAATCGTGATGCCAGAAAAGCGTTTCAGGTAGAGGTGTTGATTATTTGGGCAGGCATCATTCCCGCGCTTCGCTTGACAGCCTCGACAGCATTTGACAAGGCCTGCCTTTCGGCTTTGGAGGGAACACGCCTGCCGCAAAGTTTTAGACGTATTCGTTTGCGCTCGAACCCGCGTTCTATTTCCAACACCTGATTACGCATCAGTTCCATACGCTGTAAGGCGTCTGAAAGATGACTTTCGTCTGCGGCGCGAAAAAGGTTTGCTCTTACCATATGCCCCAAATGGCCGACCATTACGGTATAAGACGGCTCGTGAACGCTTCTGCAAAAGTGAAGCGCAGAGGAGCGCAGAGCCGAAGCGCGAACTCCAAGCGGCAGGTTTGCGTCACGCACCTTCCGCGCATAATTGTTGAACGAACCGCACAAAAAGTTCTCCAGCACATACAGGGTTGTCAAATCATGCCCAACCTGATTTTTATACCGCTAAATTGGCGGCGCGATGGGCTACGAAACACGCAGGACCGCATGACAGCCGCCACACGCTGCCTGCCTTCGGGCAACGTATTTCCCGGAAGTGGGCCGTAATGTTCGGGAAAGGGCGAAGGCTGCGGCGGAAGCGAGGACGTTCTGGTATGTTCACCTGCCCACTATCATATTGCCATTATAACAAAGGGATTGCCCGCTGCCAATAGCCTTACCCAACTATTTTTGCGCCTTCGTCCATTACTGGTGAGAGCCATTATAGCCTGTGGTCTGACGCTTGCGCTGGAATGGCTGTTTCATCAGCGGATGTGAGCGTTCTCGCCTCGTCCAACTGCGCTTCCAGTGTGCGCCGACGCCGCCCCTGAATAGCCCCCTCAACGGTAAAAAACACCCAGAGCGAGAGATAAGCCATGCCCGCCAGACCGCCGTTGCGGGTGAGGACGGCGAGGACGATGGACAGAAGTCCCACCCCCATGACCACAAAATTACTGCCGATGCGCGCTTTGGTATCGAATATTTCCAGGGGGTTCAGGTCGAGGGCATGGCGCATTCGATAGGCGTGGGCGTACAAAAGCGCAAAGATACAAAACACGGCGGCGAAACCCGCGCCATAGATAACCATCAGCTGCCAGGCCTCGCCCCCCTGGATGATTTCCGCGTCATGCCCCGGCCAGATCAGGTTCACGCCCATCAACTGGCTGACCAGCAGGAAGAACAAAAACTTCACGGGGTAGATGTAAAACAGGACGACGAACAGCAGCGTCAGGTTGAGGAAAACCGTCGTTGTGTCCTCCAGCCCGTAGCGCCGAAAAAAGACGTAGTGGTGATACCAGACCTGCGCGAGAAAGAAAAAACAGACTGCGAAAGCCCCGAATCCCTGCATCGAGCGCATCAACTCGCGGAAGGTGTGCGGGACTTCGAGCGAGACGACGAGCAGCGTCAGGGCGAACCCGAACACGGCGTCGCTGAAACTTTCCAGCCGCGACACGTTTTCGCCACGCATTCGGAAGCCCCGCTCCAGTCCGGCCCCTTTGGTTATCAGGTGCGAACGAACCATGCGCTACGCCTGCCCTTCCGCCGCCGGGTCAGTTTCCTGCCACATCGGGAAGGGCTGTCCGACGCCCAATGCAGCAGCTTTTTCGTACACGACGCAGGCGACCGCCATGTCTTCCAGCGCCACGCCGTTCGATTTGAAGAGCGTGATCTGTTCCGGCCTGGTTCGCCCCGCGCGCCGTCCGCCGACCACATCGGCCAGTTCCGAAGCCTGCTCCCAGCGAAATAAGCGCCGCTCGAACGGGGCCAGCAAATCGCCCGATTCCAATTTCGACTGCTCGATGGAGTCCACGACGATCACGTCGGCTCGCCGCACCGCCTCGTCGTCCACCTCGCGCTTCATCAACAGATTACTGCCGACGATGTTGAGATGGGTTCCCGGCGACAGCCACTCGCCGCGCAGAACCGGCTCGCGGGCGCTCGTCGCGGTAATCACGACGTCAAGCCCCCGACAGGCCGCTTCGGACGTTTCGGCGGGCCGAACGGGAACGCCCAGACGCTCGGTCATCGTTTTGCAAAAGCGGGCGCGGTTCTCGGCTGCCCGGCTGTACGCCACAATCTCGCTCACGGCGCGGGCGGCGCAGACGGCTTCCAGCTGCGTTTCGGCCTGCCAGCCGGTTCCGTAAATGCCGACGCGCAGCGGGCCGTCGTTCGGGTCGCGCGCCAGCCATTTCGTCGCCACGCCCGACGCCGCCCCGGTTCGCATCTGCCCCAGTTTGTCGGCCTCCATTATCGCCAGCAGGTCGCCGTTTCGGGCCGAATAGAGCAGCAGCAGAAACCGGGTTTTGGGCGGAAACGACGCATACGCCTTGATGCCGAACGCCTGCAACCCCAAATCGGCGGCAATCATCGTGTGGTACGTGCCGTTGGGCAGGTGCAGGCGGCGGCGCGGCTGGTTGACGACCTCGCCCCCGGCCTGCCGCCGAAACGCCGCTTCCAAAGCCGCAATCGCCTCCGGCATCGTCAGCAGCGCACCCACGTCGCCCTCGGTCAAGTATAGCGCCATCGTCCCCGACTCCTTTCAAGCCCGCGCTGTCCGCCAGCCCCTGTCATTTTGATGGCATGAAAAAACTTTTCAATCTGTCTTCAATTCGGAAACTTCCGCTTTACCGGGGCGGTATAGTACTCTACAGTCCTAATTGCGCTGGTTGAGTATCGAGATAGGAGCGAGACCGATGACCACTTTAACGCAGCCCATAATCAACGCTTTTGCGGAAACGACCGCCAACCCTCTGCGAAGTCCGGCGGTCTCCGCGCTCACCGACGTCCCGCTGTTCGACGCCTATTCGCAGGCGGTGATTCAGGCCGCCGAAACCGTCGGGCCGTCCGTCGTCAACATTGACGTGACGCAGAAGGTGACCGGGCGGCAGGCGCAAGACCCGCGCGCGCCGAAAGAGGCGCGGGGCAACGGGTCGGGCTTCATTTTCACGCCCGACGGCTACATTCTGACCAACAGCCACGTCGTGCATGACGCCACCAAAATCGAGGTCGCGCTGGCCGACGGGCGGCGCTTCCGGGCCGAACTGATCGGCGACGACCCGGCCACCGACCTGGCCGTCATTCGCATTGACGCGCCGGATTTGCTTGCAGCGCGCCTGGGCGACTCGCAGTCGCTGCGCGTGGGGCAGCTGGTCGTCGCGATTGGAAACCCGTATGGCTTTCAGGCGACCGTGACGGCAGGCGTCGTCAGCGCCCTGGGCCGGTCGCTGCGGTCGCAGGCCGGGCGGCTCGTAGACAACGTGATTCAGACCGACGCCGCGCTCAATCCCGGCAATTCCGGCGGGCCGCTGGTCACGTCACGCGGCGAGGTCATCGGCGTGAACACGGCAATCATCCTGCCCGCGCAGGGCATCTGCTTCGCCACGCCCATCAATTCGGCGAAGTTTGTGGCGAGCCGCCTGATTCGGGACGGCAAAATCCGGCGCAGTTACATTGGCGTCGCGGGCCAGAACGTGCCGCTGCCGCGCCGCACCGTGCGCGCCCTGAACCTGGCGGTCGAAAGCGGCGTCCTGGCGGTTTCCGTCGAGCAGAACAGCCCGGCCCTGCGCGCCGGTTTGCAGGAAGGCGACGTGATCGTGGCCTTCGACGGGCAGCCGGTCGGCGACATTGACCAACTGCACCGCTATCTGACCGAAGACCGATTGGGCGCGTCGTTTCCGCTGACTATCCTGCGCCGCAGCGAGACCGAGCCGCTGACGCTCGCCCTCACGCCCGAAGAGACGCATTGACATAATGGCCTGAGTTTTCCGGCGCCCCCCGCGTCCGCATCCCCCGCCCCCGCTTCCCGACACTAAAACGAAGGGAAGCGGGGGCTTTTGCCCGGCCTTATCTTCGCTCATCCTACGCGCTATGTCCTGCTTCTTGGCCCTGCAAACACGTTCTCCCAACAATTTTCCAAACGCCGACTGGCGCAGAGACCCTGAAAGCGTAACCGTTTAGTTTTCGGTAAGCGGGGCGGTTGCGTACCCATTGGCGGCGTTGAGATCGCCTTCGTGCGCCTGGGGCGTCCACGCTGGTTTTCAGACACGCCGTGACGCTTCGCTTTTTGCGAAGTGGGCCTGCCTCGACAGACAACTCCGCAAAAACGCCCGCCGACCCCATCCGCAGTTCGGACAGGCGGCCCGATCCCTGAACCCGGTGGCAACCGGCTGACGGCGACATAGGAGAGGACGCGGCCCGCCAGCAACGCCAACTCCGGCGGGCGAAAGCGGCTTTCGGCTCCGAAGACGAAGGCGCATTCACAGCCCGGCATCGGCTTGGCGGCCAGAGGAAATTGCCCGACGGCCCAGCGGTCGCCATAGAGCCGCCACAACGCTTCCGCTGATACGTCAATGGAGTCTCATCGCTTTGTCGCCAGGCGATGAGAGGCTCTGGCAATTCGGCGCTACGGCGCAAACGCCTCGATGTTGGAGAGCGCCCGACGCTGAGAAGCAAGGGGAAAGAAAGTTTGAAGAAAATGCTGGTTGGAGAGCGTACCGCAAACTGCGTCTTGACGGCTCAATCCGACAGGCGCGTTTCGCCGATTTTGCGCTTCACGCGCTGCAAGGCGTTGTCTACGGCTTTGGGGCGGCAGCGCAACTCCGAAGACATCTCCCGGTACGTTTTGCCTTCGAGGTAGCAGTCCAAAACCTGCGCTTCCAGAGGCGAAAGCGCGTGGCGCACGGCGTCCAGGCGGTCATACGTGTCGCCGCGCCGAAACAGGCGGGTTTCGGGGTCGTTGCCGCGCAGGTCGGGCAGGGTATCCACCAGGGTTTCGTCGGTTTCAGGGTCGAGCGCGCTATGGACGGACTGGTTCAGCGGGCCATGTTTCTGACGGGTCGCCATCTTCACCGCCGTGATGATCTGGCGCGTCACGCACAGGTCGGCGAAGGCCCGAAAGCGCGCGACGTGACCGTCCCGAAAGTCGCGAACCGCTTTGTACAGCCCGATCATCCCCTCCTGAACGACGTCATCGTGATCCGCGCCCAGCAGAAAGTAAGTCCGCGCCTTGCTTTCCACGAGCGGGCGGTACTTTCGCAGAATCTGTTCCATGGCGCGTTCGCTGCCCAGACGCGCGCGGCGCGCCAATTCTTCGTCCGGTGAAACGGACGGCGTTAGCCATTCGCGGCAAGCCACAACCATCGGCGTCTGCTCTCTTTCGCCTTCCCGGAGGGAAGGAACGCCCCGTACCGGCGGAATCAAGCGAGTCGCGGAACGGTTTCTCCTTTTCGCGAGAAGCCGACCGGGGAAATAACAAAGACAAACCGGAAGCGGCGGAAGTCGCGGTCACGCAGCCCCCTACAATAAATATAAGCCAACCTTGCCAGATTGTCAAGGGGAACCGACGACAAATTTGCAGTCCCCGCCCGGCCCGGCGAAGCCGCTGTCACCGCCCGCCCGCCCTGACGACAGATTTGCGGTAGTGGCTCGGAAACGGGTTGATTTTGAAAAATAATGTTTTGATTCCCTTGAACAGCCCGAAACAGCGCGAAACGGCATGGAACTTGCAAGGAGTCTTACCAGCGTCTGGCGAAGTATACTAGCGCGCGGGTCTCAACGACGAGCCGCATCACCACCCCCTTTTTGATTTGAAAGGAAAGTTCAACGATGAAGCGCGTTTCCGTACTTCTCGCGTTGGGACTGGCGCTGACCGCGCCCAAAGCCCACGCGCAATTCCGCGACGAGTTCAGCGGCCCCGGCACGACGCTCGGCGCTCCCTGGACGTTCGCCGTGCCGCTCGCTGGTTCCGGCAGCGGCGAAGACCAGACCCATTACGATGTCAGCGGCGGCTTTTTCAACGACACGCTCGTGCAGGGTTCCGGCCTGTATCAGCAATACAACTACATCGTGAACCTGCCCAGCGTGATCATCAGCGGCCCGGTTCCCGCCGACTTTTACGCCGAAACGAAAGTCCGCGCCAACTTCGACCACGTTCCGGCCTACACGGATGCGGGCCTGGTTATCCTTTCCGACGCCGATAACTACACGTATTTTCAGGTCAAGCACAATCTGTACTCGCCCGATGGCATGCAGACCGGCAACAACGATTACACCACCGTTACCGAAGAAAAGAATCAGGTCAACGGCGGCGACACGGTCGTAGACTACTATCTTAACGGCCACGCCAACTTCGCGCCGACCTCGACGGCCACGACCGGCGTTATCCTGCGCGTGGAGCGCGAACCGGTGACCGGCGCGTTCACCTTCTTCCGCACCGATCCCGGCGGCTATACCGGCATGCTCGGCTACGTTTCTTCGGCCAGCACGGGCAACCAGGCCAACATTTACACGATGCTCAGCAGTCTCACCGGCAAGCATCTCGGCCTGCTTTCGGAAAACTCCGGCCTCGATCCCGCCACGTACCCCATCGTGACGCACTTCGATTATTTCCACACCAACGCGCCGATTCAGGGCGTCTCCACGACGGCCCCGGACATCGCGCCCGCCATCACGGACAACTTCAACGGCCCCAGCCTGGCCGCGCCCTACACCTTCACGCTGCCCGGAGCCAACCCTGACGACACGACCAGCGCCCCCAACTTCGCGGGCGGCAGCCTCAATATCGTCCTGCAAAACAGCGGTTTTTATTCCAACGGAACGGGCAGCGGCGGCTATGGTCTGGCGAACAACGCCAACATCGCCGTGCCGCGAGACCCCGGCCACAGCTGGTATCTGACGACCAGGGTCAAGGCCAACTTCAACAACACCGACCAATACCCGCTCGCGGGTCTGCTGATTTACAAAGACCCCAGCAAAGTCCTCGTTTTCGACCTGAAACACAACCTGGGCCAGAACATGAACTACGCTTCGGTGTTCTTCCAGAACGCGGGAACTTTCAACAATGACGTGCTGGCGACCTACGCCAATATCCCGGTCAATAACGCGGACTACACGCAGCTCATCATCGAGCGGACGGCGGCGGCGACGTTCAACTTCCTGTATGTCACCGCGGACGGCGTTTTGCATCATTACGCGACCCTGACGAGCGGCGACACGGGCGTTTCCAAGCAAATCTACGACTTCCTCAGCGATGTCGGCGGAGCGCATTTCGGCATTTTCACGAACAATTCGGGCGCGGTCGCCAATCTGACGGCCTCGTTCGACTACCTCAAGACCAACGTCGTTGACCCGATTTCGGGCAAGCTGACGCTGGAAGGCGTTCTGCCCGCCACGCCGAGCCAGAAGATCACCTTCACGTTCCGCCCGCAGCCGACGGGGACCGCCTTCACGCGCGTGATTTCGATTGCGCCCGGCAGCAATGTCGCGTATGGCATTCCCGACGTTCCCGCCGGAACCTATCAGGTTCACGTCAAAGGCCCGCAGTCGCTGGCCGTCAACATCAACAACGTCAATACGACGGGCGGGCCGGTCACGCTGCCCCTGATCACACTGCTGGGCGGCGACGCCAACAATGACAACAGCGTGGACAACCTGGACCTGGGCCTGCTGGCCTCGGCGTATGCCGCCTCGCTGGGCGACAGCAATTACGACCCGCGCGCCGATCTGAACGGCGACGAGAGCGTGGACAACCTCGACCTGGGCATCCTCGCCAACAACTATGCCCTCAGCGGCGATGACTAATCGCGTCGTTCGCGGCGACGGCTGATCTGGCCGCTCGCAGCCGCAGCGATTGGCACGGTCGCTCGCTACGGTTCTCTCGCCCCTCCGGTCACCGGGATCGGAGGGGCGTTCTTGACTTTTTATCCGATCCCGGAAAATAGTTCGCCAGTCCGCTTCCCTTTTACGAGCCAGCCGACAGCGCCGCGAGTCGGACGTAAATTAGGTCTGCGACCCGATGCCAACAGGACTTTCGGCCCATGTTCCGCCGCCCTGAATACACTATAATCTTCCCGTCCCTCCATGCAGTCACTCAGGAGATTTCGTAAGCGGACGGCTTCGGTCAGGCAGACGCCCCCTGTAATTGCGGCCTGACAGCGCGGCATGAATAAAGTCATGCCGCGACGCGCATCCCTGTCGCCTTTCGCTTTGAAAGAAGCGGGCGGAGGTAAAACGGCGGCGTTTGAACCTCGCCGAAATGTGCGCGAACCCAGCGCTTCAAAAGTCTCCTATGTCTCTCCGTCTGAAATGCAGCAACCATTTCGACTCATGGGTTTAACCGGAGGAAAGTATGAACGCAAGCAGGAACCGCCGTCTGTTCTGGATCAAGACTTCGCTCTTTCGCGCGACGCTTCCCAGGTTCCCTGACAGGGAACGCGCGCCCGCCCGTCTGATAAGGACATGGCTGCTTTTGGCGCTCCTGGCGCTGACGCTGGCCGGGCAGGCGGCGCGGGCGCAGGAAGTTTTGCAAAACATCAAGTTCGACCCGTTGAGCGCGCAGGCGAACGGAGCGGCGACGCTGACGGCCTCGCCGTTCGATATTGGCGGCATCGAGGCCATTTTCGACGGCAATGTCAACAGCCTGGCGCGCACGCCGAACGTCAATCCCGCCTTTGTTCAGGTCGCCTACGCCCAGCCGCATACCGTCCGGCGCTTTCGGGTGCAATGCAGCTATGGCGACAATTATGACTGGCAGGTTGAAAAAGCCGACACGCAAGCCGACATGGACAATCACAGCGGCTCCTATGCTGTGATCGTTCCCACCCGCAACTTCCCTTCCGGGAAATGGGACGAATACGCCCTGCCTGCCCCGACAAGCGCGAAAATCTTTCGCTTGA
>JBBRNU010000023.1:0-16041 GCA_038230115.1 Chthonomonadales bacterium
AGCGTGTTCTTTCTCGATGTGAACCACGCCTTTCTCCGGCTCGACGGGACGATCGATCCGAAGCTGATGCCCGATCAGCTCCACCCGTCGCCCGTTGGCGCGCTGGCTTGGGCGCGGGCGATGGAGCCGGTGCTGTGCGAACTTTTCGGCGATCAGTCGCACGACGCGCCGCCCGCGAACACCGCGCTCGTCCCGCGCTCGAAGCTGGAGAACGATTTCTACGACTGGTGGCAGCGGCACGAAGCGATCCTCAAAATCAAGGACGCGACGAATCCAGAGATCGTGCTGCTGGGCGATTCCATCACGCACCTCTGGGGCGGCGTGCCGGAAACGCCGGGCCGCAAGCCAAATGGCGCGCGGGCGTTTGACGCGACCTTCGCCGGGCAGCGCGTGCTGAATCTCGGCTTCGGCTTTGACCGCGTGCAGAACGTCCTGTGGCGGCTGGATCACGGCGAGTTCGACGGGCTGCATCCGCGCGTGGTGGTGGTGAATATCGGGACGAACAACTTCGCGAAGACCAAAAACGCGCCGGACAACACGCCCGCCGAAATCGCCGAAGGTGTGCGCGAGGTGCTGCTTCGCCTCCGCGCGAAATCTCCCGCGTCGCGCATCGTGCTGATGGGAATTTTTCCGCGCGGCGAAAAGCCCGGCGATCCGATGCGGGCGAAGGTCGCGGAAGTGAACAAGCTGCTCGCAGAGTTTGGGAAAACACCGGGCATCACCTTCCTCGACATCAGCGAAAAACTCACGCAACCCGACGGCACGATCTCCCACGAGACGATGGGCGACTTCCTCCACCCGACCGAGCGCGGCTACGAAATCTGGGGCGGTGCACTGCGGGCCGCGCTGCCGTGAAGCGCGCACCGCGTGCGCATTTTCCCCTCGCCCGCTCCGCACTCCGCGCCTAGTTTCGCGGCCCTTTTTCCAATGAACGAAACTGCCAGCCGCGTCCTCCGCGTGGGCCTGCCTTCGGGCAGCCTGCAGGAGCCGACCTTCGCCCTTTTTGCCAAAGCCGGATTCAACATCTCCGGCGCGAGCCGCTCGTACAAACCCGCCGTGGATGATCCCGAGCTGATGATCCGGCTGCTGCGGGCGCAGGAGATTTCGCGTTACGTGGAGCATGGGTTTCTCGACTGCGGGCTGACGGGCAAGGACTGGATTGCCAACAACGCGAGCGACGTGGCGGTGCTCGCGGAGATGACTTTTTCCAAGGTCAGCAGCAAGCCCACTCGCTGGGTCATCGCGGTGCCGGAGGATTCGGCGATTCGCTCGGTGCAGGATTTGCAGGGCAAGGTGATCGCCACCGAGGCGGTGGAACTGACGCGCGCCTTTCTCGCCAAAAACGGCGTGACCGCGGCGGTGGAATTTTCGTGGGGCGCGACGGAGGTGAAGGTGCCGGATCTCGTGGACGCAATCGTGGACGTGACGGAGACGGGCTCGTCGCTGCGGGCCAACAAGCTGCGGATTTTGGAGACGATCATGGAGTCGTCGCCGCAGTTCATCGCGAACCACGGGGCGCTCGGCGACGCGTGGAAAAAGGCGAAGATCGACACGCTGGTGCTGCTGCTCCAGGGAGCGTTTGCGGCACGGGACAAGGTGGGTTTGAAAATGAACCTGCCGGAGCTGCGGCTCGCGGAACTGCTCACGGCGCTGCCGGCGCTGCGCAACCCGACTATCGCAAAACTGGCGACCGAAGGGTGGATCGCGGTCGAGACGATCATCGACGAAAAGGTGGTGCGCGAGATCATCCCAAAGCTGAAGGCGCTCGGGGCGGAGGGGATCATCGAGTACCCGCTCAACAAGGTGGTGTACTGACGGCTTCCAAAATTTTCTTGCTATCGTCGCTCTCTCTCAACGCCGATGACAACAGAACAACAATTGAAAGCCCGGCATGACGCGCGGCAGGCGCTGCTGGAAAGAGCGGCTTCGGTTCTGGAAGCGGATCGGCGCGTCGCGGCGGCATGGATGTTCGGGTCGCTGGGGCGTGGAACCGACGACGTTTTAAGCGACCTTGACCTGTTCGTAGTGGTCGCGGACGCGCAGATCGAGGACGTTCTGGCGACGCGCCGGGAAATGATCGCGGCGATTGGCGAACCAACGCTAATTTTGGACGCGCCGCAGAATCGTCCGCCGCAGGGCGCGTATCACATGGCCCTCTATCCCGGCGAAACCGGCCCCTATCAGATAGACTGGTACTGGCAGCCGCAGCGGTTGGCGCAGGTTCCGCAGGAAACGCGCCTGCTGTTCGACCGTGTCGGATTGCCGCATTTGAAGACGCCAACGCAGTTCACCGAATATCAATCTACGCCGGAGCGAACGCCCCTCGAAGCCGCCGTGCAGAGCGTGAATTTTTTCTGGTGTATGCTGCTGATCGCGGCAAAATACGCGGCCCGCAATCCGCATGAGGAGCGTATGGGGTTGATCGGCTACGTGCAGGGGCCATTGCGGGAAGTTGGGGCGTTTGTCGGGGAGAACCCCGGCTCTTTCGCGCGCGACGACGCGCCGCACCCCAAGCCCGACGACAAACTGCGCCTTCTGCGCGGGCTGGCGGACGAAATGACGATGCGGATGCCGCAAGTCGCCGCGCTTGGCGGCGCGGTTCCGAGGGCCATGACTCCGCAGGCGCATCGTTATCTGGATTTTGTGGCGGCTCTCATAGCAGCCGGATGGAACGAAAGGAAGAACGCGCTCGCATGATCGCCCAACTCACGGGAGCCGTCGCGCGAACCGAAGGCAGCAGCGTCATTCTCGACGTCGGCGGGGTGGGGTATCAGGTCTTCGTGCCGGTTCCCGTCCTTTCTACGCTGCCCGAATCCGGCGGCAAACTCACCCTCATCACGCACCTGATCGTGCGCGAGGACGAGCTGACGCTGTACGGGTTTTCCGACACGCTTCAATTGAGCGCCTTCAGAATCCTGCTAGGCGTGTCCGGCGTCGGCCCGAAAGTCGCCCTGGCGCTGCTTTCGACGCTGGACGTGTCGGAACTCGCCCGCGCCCTTTCCACCAGCGATACGCGCATCATCACGAAAGTGCCGGGCGTCGGCCCGAAACTGGCGCAGCGGATGTGCCTGGAACTCGGCGACAAGATGGCCGCCTTCGCCTTCGAGCAGAAGACCGACCGGGCCGTCGCCGGGCAGCAGACCGCGCAGGAAAACGCCGCGTATGAGGACGTGATTGACGGTCTGGTCGGGCTGGGGTATGGCCGCCCGGACGCCCGCCGCGCCGCCGACCGCGCCCTTGCCGCCGCTGCCGACCGCACCAACACCTCCGCCCTCATCTCCGCCGCCCTCCGCTACCTCACCGGCGGCAAATAGTTTCCATGACCGCGCCGCCGGGATATTTGCGCGAATATGCGCCCTTGTCTCCTCGGTTCCTCTTTTCGGCCTTTGCAAAGCCATTCCCAAAGGCTCTTTCCTTTGGCAAATATTGGCAAAATTTGGCGGCTCTGGTATAATGAGAAACAGGAGGAACGCGACCGATGGCGACCATGAATATTTCGATTACCCCGCAACTGGCTCAACTCATCAACGACAAGGTGACGAGCGGGAGGTATCATTCCGCCAGCGAAGTGATCCGCGAAGGCTTGCGTCTGCTCAAGGAGCAAGACGAAATCCGCCGTCTTCGCCTCGAAGAACTCCGCAAAGAAATACAAAAAGGGGTAGATCAGCTGGAGCGTGGAGAGGCCAAAACGTTCTCTTCCGGTGAGGAACTTGCCGCTCACATCGAGGCTGAGGGGCGCAAAATTTTGGTTGAGAACCATTAGCGTCTCTCTACGCTATTAGCCATACATTCCAGTTGGCGAATACGATCCGGGAGCCGGAAAACAAAATCCCCGTCCACAAAGGCGTTGCGGTCGGGGAAGGTCAGCCGAAGAACAAATTTTATCGTCGCGCCAGTTAGCGTCGTCGCATCATCACCGGCCCGCGCTGCGCCATGCGCGGAATGCCCAGGTCGCGCGGGCGCGCTTCCGGGATCGGTTTCGGCGCGGGGGCGACAGGCGCGAGGGCGGGTTCTTCGGGCAAATGTTCGCGCCGCTGGATCAGCTGCAGCGTCTCCGCGAGCAGTTCGCCGCCGTTGCCGGTGAACTGCTCGAAAAGCGCCGCATAGCAGTAGAACCGGCTGGAGCGCGGCAGCTCGCGCACGACGCGCGCCACGCACTGCACCACGCAGGCCGCGCCCAGAGTCAGTTCGGCCACCAGAAGTTCGCCATCGTAGTAGCGGTGCGAGGTGATGAACGAAAGCCCGGTCGGACTCACGTTCAGAGTTTTGCTGTACGTATATTCGCCGCCCTCATGGATGACCCGCACCGGCCACTCCACCTCGTAACGGCGTTCCTCGCGATTTTCTGGCATTGACAAAAACTTTCCAGTCCCCGAACAAAATGATTGCCGCGCCGAGGGCGAAAAATCTTTCCGCTTGCGCCCTGTGGGTCGCTGGTATAGTTATGCCACTTCCGCCGGAATTTTCACCTTCTTTTTTCCGGGGGCGTCCGTCCGGCGCGCGTAAAGATTTCCCGGCGCGCTTACAAGTTCCGCAGGATGATGCCCAGGCTTTTGTTGTCCAGTTTGTTGATGTCGGGAAACTCGAAGCGGTTGCCGTCCACGTCCGTAATGATGACGCGCGAAGCCGAAAGCTCCTGCAAATTGTCCTTGAGGTTGCGAACCACGATTTCGGTTTCGCCCCGGTCGGTCTCCACCGTCCAATAAACGGTTCCGAACTCCTCTTTCACGAACAACACGCGCTCCACCATCGGCACGAAGTAGCGTTTTTCAAGTTCCTCTTCCAATGTGCGGCGCGAATCGGCGTCCAACTGCCCCGGCTCGTGCAGCAGGCCGACGTCTTTGCCCGCCCCGTCCAGAAACCCGATGTAATGCTCTGGGTCGGAAAGCGGAAACGCCCGCGCGACCGAAACCTTCGCCCACGAGCGGTCGTTTTCCAGCGTCAGCCGCGTCACGCCCGCCACGCGAAACAGGCGCAGCCGCCGGGGTTCCAGCACGCGCAGTTCAAACGAAGCCGGGTTCGCGCCCGCTTCCATCGTTTTCATCGCTTCCATAATCGCAATCGCCCGCCTTCCTGCTTTCTGTCGCCGCAACCCTGCCCGCAAGTCCGCGCAAAGCCGCCTTGAAGCGGCCTCGAAGTCACTACTGCACGTCGGGCCGCGCGCTCTTCTCACGCTTCCTTTTCACTCTTCGACCCGCAGCCAGTTGGCGACCGAGACGCAGATGGGCAGCCGGGCGATGATTTCCAGCGCCCGTATCACGCTCCGGCCCGGCGCTTCGTGCATCACCCAGACAATATCGGTCTGCGCGCCCTGCGTGGATTTCTGCACCATGGACTCGATGTTGATGTCGAAATCGCCGAACACGCCTGCAATCGCCGCCAGCACTTTGGGCCGATCCAGCACGACCATGCGAATGTAATGCCGCGTCACGACATCTTCAATGGGCTGCATGGCCCGCCGCTCGAAACACGTGCAGGCGATCCGCCCAGTCGAGCCGAAGCGCAGGTTGCGGCACACATCCATGATGTCGCCGACGACGGCGCTGCCCGTCGGCCCGCTGCCCGCGCCGCGCCCGTAAAACATCACGTCGCCTACGCTGTCGCCCTTTACCAGAACCGCGTTGTAGACGCCGTTCGTCGCGGCGAGCGGGTGCGACTTGGACAGCAGGGCGGGATGCACGCGCACCTGCATTTGCGCGTCGCCGATGCGCTTGGCGATGCCCAGCAGTTTGATGACGTAGCCCAGTTCGTCGGCGTATTCGATGTCCATTGCGGCGATTTTCGCGATGCCCTCGACGTGAACGTCGGCCACGTTGACCCGACTGGTGAAGGCAATCGAGGCCAGAATCGCGATTTTGTACTGCGCGTCGTAGCCCTCGATGTCGCTGGCGGGGTCGGCCTCGGCGTAACCATGCGCCTGCGCTTCTCGCAAAACCCCGGCGAAATCGGCTTTTTCCTGCGTCATGCGCGTCAGGATGTAGTTGGTTGTGCCGTTGATGATGCCGAGAACTTCCTCGATGCGGTTGCCCGAAAGCGCGTTTTTCATCGGCTGAATAATCGGGATGCCGCCCGCCACGCTGCCCTCGAACTGAAAGTCCAGCCGACGGCGCGACGCCTCCTCCATCAGCCCATGCCCCGCTTTGGCGATCATCTCTTTGTTGGCGGTCACGACCTGCTTGCCGTTCTGCAGGGCGCGCAGGGCGAACTCGCGCGCTGGTTCCACGCCGCCGATCAACTCGCAAACGATGTCAATGTCCGGGTCGTCCAACACCTGGCTCGCGTCGGTCGTCAGCAGGGCGCGGTTGACCTCGACGGCGCGGGGCTTGTCCACGTCGCGCACGACGATCCGTTTGATCTGTATGGGAACGCCGACTTTGCGCGCGATCTCGTCCCGGTTGCGCTCCAGCAGCGCGACGGTTCCCGACCCCACAACACCCAGCCCCAAAACGCCAATCTCGATTTTCGGTTTATCCCACGCCTTGCCCGGTTGATACGTCATCGAATGCTTGCTCCCTCGCCTTGCGCCAGTCAACGGCCTGCCAAAATCCATCAAGCGCCCCGCTTTTCAGCAACGGCCCGGTCGCTCGGCCTGCCGCCGATCAACAATCCCTCGGACGGCTCACGCCCGGCGGCGGCCTGGCTCCGCTTCGCCAGCCCGTGACCCGGCCTCCGTCTCCTATCCGGCTCTTATCCGTCGCGCCGCAAAATCACCAGCGGCGTCCCGGCCTGCACCAGCTGCCCGTCGTCCGCCGTCAGCGCCACGACCACGCCTTCCTGTTCGGCAGGCACTTCCGAAAATATCTTCATCGCCTCGATCAGCCCGATTGTCTGCCCGATGCGAACCCGGTCGCCCACGCTCAAAAACGGCGGCGAACCGGGCTTGTCCGACCGATAAAAAACGCCCATCATGGGCGAAACCAGCGCCAGCTGCTCGTCCGTCAGGGCGTTCGGGTCATTGGCGGGCGCAATCGCTTTTGGCGCGGCCTTGCGGCGCGGCGCGATGGCAGCGGGAGCCGTTTCGCCCGTCGGCGCGGCGCTGCGGGCGGGCGCTGCGAGCTTGCGGGGCTTCAGGTCGCGAATTCGCAGAAAACGCCCGTCCTCCTCGAATACAAACTCGTCCAGACCATTCGCTTCCGCAAGGGCCAGCAGGCGCGCGATTTCGTCCAACTCAAATCCAAGAATCGCCATTGGGGGGCGTCGTCCATTCTGTTCGACCCGCCGCTTGTGCGCGGGCGGGCCGCTTCGGTAGTAGTCAGCGCTAGAAGCTGGTTGCAGTTGGCTCGGAATGACGGCGCCCGCAAAATCACCGGAATTATCGGGTTTCGGAAAGCGTTACGGGAGGGGCGGGGCCGCGCGGCGCAGCAAAAGAGAGGGCTGCCCGCTTCGCGTTCAACCCGGTTCCGTTCGCCAGTATACCCGACCCGCCCGCCAACCCGCAAGCGCGCGGCGGCGAGAAAAGGATTGTCCGACAAGAAAAGGCGCGCGCCATTGCCGCGCGTTGAGAATGTCCGGCAGCAAAGCGCAGGCGTCTTTCAGACGCAAGGCTCCTCGTCGCGTTGTCGGCGAACCTCCTCCGTAATGTCGCCCGCGTAACCGTCGCCAGGAAGAATTGGCCCGTCCTCCCACGAAAAGCGTTTTCGGGAGTCTGGCGTCGGCTCCGGCAGGTTCAGGGTAACTTCAATGGCTGCGCCATTCGGAAAGGGAAGCGGCGCGTCGAGCCGTAAAGTCTGATTTTCGTAGACAGCCCGGACGGTGGTTGTCATGTTTCCTTTTACTCTCTTTCTGCAGGCGGTTCGCCGCTATATTATAACCCGATGCGCTGCGGATACTTGCTTGTTTGTGGAATGGGACGGACGGTAAAACCGAAATGAATGCCCGTTCGACGGGCTTCACAATTCCTGCCGGGGGGTTCAATGGCGCATTGCGTATGAAATGCAGGAGCTGCAGGCGCGCTTGACGAATCTGAGGACGCTTTCGAGCCTCAACACAGCCCGACCCAAAGGCGCGTTTTCGATAAGGCTTGATAAGGAGGGTTCCGATGAAAATCACTGCGCTGCATACCCTGCCGGTTCAACCGCGCTGGCTTTTCGTCAAGATTGAGACCGACGAAGGGATCACCGGCTGGGGCGAGTGTCTGGGCGACAAAGCGTTTGTGATCGCCGAGGCCGTCCGCAGTTACGAACACGCGCTCATCGGGCAAGACCCGCGCCGCATCACGCACCATTGGCAGAGCCTTTATCGCGGCGCGTTCTGGCGGGGCGGCCCGACCCTCAACGCGGCGATCAGCGGCATCGAAATCGCGCTCTGGGACATTCTGGGCAAATCGCTCGGCGTCCCGGTCGGGCAGTTACTGGCGGGGCCGTGCGCGACCGAATCCGCGTCTACACCCGGCCCCGCGCGGGCGAAGACTGCACGCCCGCCGAAATGCGCGCGGCGGCGAAAGAGGTTGTGGCGCGCGGTTTCGACGCAATGAAATTCTGCCCGTTCGGAAAAGTCCGCATCGTAGATCACTACCAGATCGTCGAGGAAGCCGCCGCCCGCGTGCAGGCCGCGCGTGAGGCCGTCGGGCCGGGCGTGGACATTCTGCTCGACTTTCATGGGCGCGTCAGTCCCGCGATGGCCGTCTGGCTCGAAGAGGCGGTGCGCCCGTTCCACCCGCTTTTCATCGAGGAACCCGTGCTGCCGGAAAATGTCGAGGCCTTAGCGCGTTTCGCCGCGCAGTCGAAAACTCCGGTTGCGACCGGCGAACGCCTTTTCACCAAATGGGGCTTTCGCGAAGTGTTGGAGAAGGGCGCGGCGGCGATTTTGCAGCCTGACCCGTGCGTCTGCGGCGGCATTTTCGAGACGCGCCAGATCGGGAGCATGGCGGAAATCTGGTACGCCGCCCTCGCGCCGCATAATCCCTATGGCCCCATCAACCTCGCCGCCTGCCTGCAAGTGGATGCCTGCACGCCCAATTTCCTGATTCAGGAATTCGTGGACCCGCTGGGGTTGGGCGCGGGCTATCTCAAAAACCCCTTCGTCGTGACAAACGGCTATATCGAGTTGCCGACCGGCCCCGGTCTGGGAGTCGAGCCGGACGAGGACTGGATTGCGGCCCGCCCGCTCAACCCTCTGCCCGACGTGGGCCGCTGGTTTCATCCCGACGATGGATCGGTAGCGGATTGGTAACGGCGGATTGGCGACGCGAAAAGGGCTAGACGTCCGCGTGACTTTCCAAAGCGGAAAAATGAAAAAAGGCGCAGAATAATAATTTCTGCGCCTGCCTGATATTCATTCGCGGCTGCAATCGCAGCGTTCCCAACGGCTACTTGCTTTCGCCGCCTTTTTTGCCGATTTCGGCCATGTGGTCGCGGTTCTGAGAGATTTTCGCCCCGCCGCGCCGTCCAATCTCCGCCATGTGGCCTCTGTCCTGCGCCACGCGCGCCCCGCCGCGCCGTCCGATTTCAGCCATATGATCGCGATCCTGGGAAACTTTGCGCCCGCCCTTACGGCCCGCATCGGCGTGGCCTTCCGGGTTGCCGTGCCAGCCGCGCCCGCCGATGTGTTCTGCGTTGCGGGCCTCGCTGTTTGTCTCTTCCGATGCTGGCGCAGGGCTAATTCGCTCCGCGCTTCCGCTTGCTCGTCGTGCCATCTCGGTTCGCCTCCTGACGGATATTGCTCGCCCTTCGCGGGGCTGGAAGAAAGTCCGCTCCTGACACTTTCGAGAAGAGTCGAGAAGCGCTTTCGTTAAGGAAAATCAAACGATAGAATGCAGGCGGACAACCGTCGCCGCCGCTCCCTTAACAGACGGGGAACTAACGGCCTTTGTTCCTGCCCTTGGGGAAACGCTTTGAAGAAACACACGCGCTTTTCCTCAAGAGCAGGAAATTTCGATTTCAACGCGAAACTACTTGCAGCACTTGCGAAATTTATCTGCACAATGGTTTGAGAAAGCCGAGTCTGGGGAATGAAACCACGCTGGACTGCCGCCGCCATAGTCATCGTCGCCAGTCTGCTCGCTGCAGGCTATTGGGCGATGCATCGTGACGCCACTCCGAACCTGTACGCCGAATGCAGCGAGTGGCCGCCCAGCGCCGCCGCCATCCGGCAGCGGATCGGCCCGCCGACCCCGACCGGCCCCTCTCGCGACGAAGCGCGGCGCCATCAGTTCGCTAAATTGTTGACAACGCGCTTTCACGACCACAACCCGCCTCTCGCCGTCGCTCTTCGCTTCGAAACCGCCGGCGCCGATAAGGTCTCGCTGCTTTGCCCGGCGTCTACCGAACCCTGGAACCTCGACCGTGTGGCGACTGCCGTCTGGAAAGAGACGCAAACCGCCTTCGGACGCCCCTTCGACGTAGATATTTTTGAAACGTTTATCGGCATGGGGAAGGTAAAAGTCGGCGAACTGCGTCCCGACCCGACCCATCCAGAGCAAGCGCGCATTACGTATCAGTATGCCAAACCGCGCACTCCGCGCCTCAACTACAGCGATGGGGGACTCCTGCCGTGACGACCGCCCACAGCGCGTCTTTCGGCTCTGAAAGCGGGAACGGCGGAAACCTTCGCATTCGTCCCGATTCGGCGGGCGATCCTGCCGGGAACGCGCCCGCTCCAGCCGGAATTGTCGGCGAAGTTATCGAGGCCAGCGCCACGCGCTTCATCGCCCAGTGTCCCGCCGACCGTCTGCACGCGCCGCCCGATCTGGGAACCTTCGTCAAAATCTGCCCGAGTCCCCCCCGCGCCGCTTCCGCTCCCGCGCCGCCCGATGACCCGTTCGCCGACGCGCCGACGCCCGCGCCCTTAAAGGCAGACGACGAAACCATCTACGCTTTGGTCTGCGAGGCCAGCACGGGCAGCCGTGAGCCGGGCCGTCGCGCCGCCGCGTATGGCCTGAGCGAGGCCGACCTACGCGCGCAGCAGCCCCAAATTTTCGCCCTGCTCGCCACGGAGTTCGCCGCCCTGCACGTTGGTCACGCGCAGGACGGGCGGCTGCGGCCTTATCTGCCGCCGCGCCCGCCGCGCCTGCACGCTTTCGTGTACGCCTGCGACGACGCGGAAATCTGCGCCCTCGCCGAAGCGCCCGACCTGCTGCGAACCCTGCTCGGCGCGTCCGGCGAAGTCAGCGCGGACGAACTGGTCGCCGCCTGCCTGCGTCACGCCTATCAATGCCGCAACCAAGACTTCGCGTTTTTGGTGCGCGCGGGCAAGCAGCTGGCCGGTCTGCTCCGCGACGACCCCGAACGCCTGTCCGCCCTGCTGCGTAAGATTCAGCCGTGAATGCGGCGCTTCCGTATGGCGACATGGCGACGCAAGAACGCCGATCTGCGCCGCCGCAAAGCCAACGATCAAAAATAAAATCCAAGGAGAAATGCAATGCCGCTTCCCATTCGCGTAAAGGCTGCAGCCGCCCTGTTGCTGGCCGCGCTGCCGCTCGCCCCGCCCGCGCGCTCCCAAAACGCCGTCAAGGTCGAGGAAAAGGTGGACTATCTGGGGACGCCCAACAACCTCCGCCTGAGCAACGGAACCGTCGAATTGATCCTGGCGACCGATTACGGGCCGCGCGTCATGCGCTACGCCCTCGTCGGCAGCGGACAGGACGGCAACGTTTTTGCCACCCTGCCCGCCGACAAGCCCGACCCGAACGTGTGGCAGATTCGCGGCGGGCATCGGCTGTGGCACGCGCCCGAAGCCATTCCGCGCTCCTACGTTCCCGACAACAGCCCGGTCACGATGCAGCGCGACGGCGACACGCTGAAACTGATCGAGGCGACGGAAGCGCTCACCAACATCCAGAAAGAAATCTGGGTCACGCTCGATCCGCAGTCGTCGCGCGTCACGGTGGTTCACAAACTGACGAACAAGGGCTTGTTCCCGGTCGAAATGGCCTGCTGGGGCTTGAGCGCGATGAATAAGGGCGGCAAAGCCATTTTTCCGCAGGAACCCTATAAGTCGCACGAGGACGAGCTGCTGCCCGCCCGCCCGTTCGTTCTGTGGGGCTATACCGACCTGACCGACCCGCGCTACATGCTGGGCAAAAGCTTTATGACCCTGCGCCAGGACGTGAACGCCAAGACCCCGCAAAAAATCGGCATTCTGAACCGGCAGGGCTGGGCTGCCTACGCGCATAACGGCGCGCTCTTCGTGAAACGCTTCCCTTACCTGCCCGGCAAATCCTATCCCGATTTCAACTGCAACAACGAGTCGTATACCGACGCCAACTTTCTGGAACTGGAAACGCTCGGCCCGCTCGAAACCGTGCCGCCCGGCGAGTCCATCACGCACACCGAGACCTGGTTCCTCTACAAAAACGTAGATTTGGGCAATGACGAGGCCGGTATCGCCGCCGCGCTCCAGCCCATCGTCGCCGAAACCGGCAAAGCGGCCAAATAGCGGCCAGCATCTCCGGTTTCTTCCCCTCTTGCCGCCTTCAACGCAGAGAAGCGCGGAGAAAAAACGACCGTGCCGGTTTTTATCCGCGCTTCTCTGCGTCTGCGCCGGACGCGGGAAACCAGGCGCTTCGTTTTCCCGCGCGGTTTACTGCCTGGCGCCGATAATATGCTTGGGCCTGCCAATCAAAATAATCGGGTCGGGCGGCAGCGTGGCGATCCAGCCCTCGGTTTTGCCCTGCGGGTTGCTGCCGTAGCCCACAATCGTTCGTCCGTCCGGTGTGATGGCGCGGACTTCGCGCAGCGTCCAGCCGCCAAGGTTCAGCCCGTAGCCCGTCAGAATGTCCTTCAAGTCGCGCATTCCGTGCGTCTTGTCCCAGAGCGTGGCGCGCAAATCCTAGGCTCCGTCCGCGTTGTAGCCGACCGAACTCCAGCCCGCAACGACCCCGGCGTTGGAAAGGCTCAATCCCCACGAAACGCTTTCCCCGCCCGGTAGACTGTGCAGAAAGGTGAATCCGTCCGCTTCGGACCAGACATAGGCGTCTTCGCCCGCGAGCCGCTTGCCATCGGGCGACATTCCGTAAGCGACCGAGACGCCGATGGCGTTGTCCGGGTCAATGACATCCAGGCCGTTTTGCGCGCTCCAGCGAAACGCCGAAACGCCGTCGCCGCCCGCAATGACCGCGCCGTCGGCGGAAATGGCCCAGCCGGTCCAGGTTTCCGCAATGACCGTGAAACCGCCCGTCAGCGTCCAGCGATACGCGCCGGGCGCTCCGTTCTCATCGAACGCGCTTCCCACGATGGCCGCGCCGTCGGCGGAGACGCCATTCGCCCCGCTATTCCGGTACGCAGTGTTGACGGGAAATCCCAGCGACTTCATGCCGCCGGTTTTGGTCCAGCGGAACCCTTCGAAAAAGAAGTTGTCGTCCGCGATGGTTGTGGCCGACGTGCTGGCTCCCACAATGACCGAGCCATCGGCGGAAACGCCGGTCGCGTTGGCCGCGTCGCCGCCCGGCAGCGTCCCCAGTCCTTTCATGCCTTCGGCTTTCGTCCAGCGAAACGCGCGCTGGGCAAGCCATATTTGCCCCGTGCCGCACCAGCCCGCGACCGTTTTACCGTCGGCGGACACGGCGTGCGCGATGCTGTCGGTCTGGCCCGGCAAAAACCCAAGCCGTTGAAAGGATTGCGCGGAGGCGGCGGTCGCCCCCAGCGTCGCGAGCAGCCCGACGAGCGCGCCGGTCGCCCCTCTGCGTCGCGCGCGAGAACGCACGGAAGGGCGCGTGTGGAAACAACCGAAACGGAAACCGGGACGAGACGATAATAGCGTCATGAGCGTTCCTCCTTCAAACCGTCGCGCGATGCAAAAGATGTAAAAACCGATGACAACCCATTGCCAGCCATCAGGGAACCTTCCGCAAACAACGGGCGCGGCTTCGCGGCGACGGCCCGGACGAGGGGATGCTTGTATTCTACACGCGCGCCCTGACACAACTCTGAAATAATCCGAGGGAGTAATTCGAGGAAGGTAAAACGTCGTTCGGCAATGGAGACATTCGCCTCACCCCAACCCCTCTCCTTACGAAGGAGAGGGGTTGGGGTGAGGCGTTGGGCTTGATTAGGGCTGTTAGGTCACCCCTCATCCCCGGCCCTTCTCCCTGCATGGGAGAAGGGAGCGAAGGTCGTTACCTGCGCGTTGCAGGAAGAAGAAAAACACCGGCCCGGCGCATCGGCATTGCAGCCCGCGCAGGCGGGCTTTGCGTTTTAGAACGGGGTTTCAATCCCGTTCTACCAACCCCGTTCGACACCCGCTCAACGAACAAACGAACGTCAGGAACAAGTTCGGAAAAATCAGGAAACTTGAACGGCAAAATTTCTGGCGACAGCGAGCGCCTGCGTGACGACGGCTTCCCAATCCAGCGCTCGTCCGGTCTGCCAGGCCGCTGCGAACGCTTGCTCGCCTAGCGCCGCCCGTGTCAGGTCGTGGCTCCGCTGCCATCGGGGGCGCTCGGCGGGCGGCAGGGGGCAGCCCAGCGTCTCGCGCATCGCTTCCGCCGCGCCGCTCCATTGCGCCGCCACTTCAAAATAACCCTGCCGCTGCCCGGCAATGGCGAGACTTTCCAGGGAGTAAATCGAGGCCGCCCGATCTCCCTGCGCGTACCGCATCCTCAGGCTCTCCGTCAGCAGCGGAATGGCCCGCGCGGTTTGCCCCTGCTCCAGCGCCAGATCGCCCAGCGCGTACAGCGACGTCGCGATGCCCTCCTGATGGCCGATTGCCCGGCGGATTGCCAGACTCTGGCGGTGAAGCGTGCGGGACGCGGCAAAATCGCCTTGAAACGACGCCACATTGCCCAGGTTGCTCAAAGCGTAGGCGATGCCTCTGCGGTCGCCAATTTTCCGGCGGAGCGTCAGGCTTTGGGTATGCAGCGTGCGCGCTGTTTCGTAATCGGCGAGATCGTGATGCACCAGGGCCAGATTGCCCAGCCCGATGGCGATGGCGCGGGCGTCGTCCCTTTCCCGCGCGATTTGCAGGCTCGCCTCCAAATGTTCGCGCGCCTGTTCGTACCGGCATTGATCCCAGAATACAAGCCCCAGATTATTGAGCGCGCTGGCGATGCGTTCGCGATCCCCATGCTCGCGCGCCAGGGCCAGGCTTTCCTCGCCAAGCCGGAGGGCGGCGGCGTAATCGCCCAAATCCGAGGCCATTGCGCCCGCGTCATTCAGCGCCGCGGCGTAAGCGGGCGTGCGGCCCCAGGGCGCGGCCAGCCCCAGCGCCGTTTGCAGCCGCCGCCAGCCCTCGGCCTGATGCCCGCGCACTATCCAGAATCGCGCCAGCCGCTTGGTCATCCGCAGGCCCGTCTCGGCCACGCCCGGCAAGTCGGCGTTTCGAGCGTGCCAGTCCAGCGCCAGCCGAAGGTTGTCATGCTCGGTTTCCAGCCGCGCCAGCCACGCGCCCTGTTCCGGCCCCGTTAAAAACGGTTCCGCCGTTTCGACGAGCGCGTAACAACAAGCCGCGTGCGCCCGCTCCAGCCCGGCGCGGGCTTCGTCGCCGAGTTTCTCCTGCCCGAACTCACGCAGGGTTTCGAGCAGGCGAAAGCGCATTTCCGGGCCGCTCGCGTCGGTCAGCAGCAGTGAATGGCCTTGCAGCAGGGTGAGATAATCGGGCGCGGCGGGTTCCTTGCAAACCGACCGGGCGGCTTCCGGGGCGAATCCGCCGCGAAACACGCTCAACCGGGCGAAAAAGCCCTGAAGCGGGGGCGACAGCAGGGCGTAACTCCATTCCAGCGTGGCCCGCAGCGAACGATGCCGCGCTTCCTTCGCGCTTGCGTTCGGCCCGGTTTTCTGCGCCAGCAAATCGAACCCCTGCGCCAGACGCTCGCGCATTTGCGCCGGGGTCAGGCTTTGCGCCCGCGCCGCCGCCAACTCGATGGCGAGCGGCAGCCCTTCCAAACGCCAGCATACTTCGGCGACATCGGGCGCGTTGCGCGCGGTCAGCCGAAAATCCGGGTTGGCGGTCAGGGCGCGATCCACGAACAGCTGCACGCTCGCCACGCGCCCCAGCTCTTCTAAATTCTGCGCCGCATCGGGCGTCGGCAGCGGGCGCACCGGAAGGGCGCGTTCGCCCGCCAGTCCCAGCGCGCGCCGCGACGTCACCAGGCAGGTCAGCGAAGGG